>NZ_DASWOM010000005.1:0-49954 GCF_036398755.1 Acerihabitans sp.
GGTGATAAAGATGCAGCGCAGAATGCTTTTTCTGCCATGCAACCCATTGTGGACCGTCAGGCCAGTAAAGGTTTGATCCACAAAAACAAAGCAGCGCGTCATAAATCTAATCTGACCGCGCGTATCAACGCAATGCAGTAAGACCTGCTATTTCGTTGGCGTTTTGTTAAAAAAACCGGCTCCGGCCGGTTTTTTTGCGTCTGTCGTTTTTGCATTTATTGTTTTCGCACAGGGTGTTTTTGCCTAGGCGGCTTACCGCCGCGCGGGCCGGGCCGCCATGGCGCGGCGCGGCGGCTTCTTGCCCCGCAAACGCGCGGTTAGCTGGCTTAACGCGCCACGGCCTCCCTCACCGGCAGCGCCAGCCGCAACAGGATATATCCCAGGATGGCCGCCACCACCGAACCCGACAGGATGCCCAGCTTGGCATAGGTTATGCTTTCCGGCCCTGCCCCCGCCGCGCCGAACGCCAGCCCGGCGATAAAAATCGACATGGTAAAACCGATACCGCACAGCACCGCGGCGGCGGCGATCTGGCGAAACGTCACGCCGTCGGGCAAACGGGCCAGCCCCAGCCGGATGGAGGCAGAACAAAAAATCAGGATGCCCAATGGCTTACCCAGCACCAGCCCCGCGGCAATGCCCGCCGGCAGCACCGACAGCAGGCTGGCGGGGGTTAACCCATGCAGCGCCACGCCCGCGTTGGCAAAAGCGAACAGCGGCAGGATAAGGTAGACTACCCAAGGCTGGAGATAATGCTCCAGCACCAGGGCGGGAGAATATGCCTGGGTACGCGGCGCCGCGGCCGGCGCCTGGGGCCGCGACGGCAAACGCAGGGGGATCAGGGCGCCGAGGATCACCCCGGCCAGGGTGGCGTGAATGCCGGAAAACAGCACGCAGCCCCACAGCACCGCGCCGGCCAGCAGATACAGGCCGATGTGACGCACGTTATTGCGGTTCATCAACCCCAGCGCCGCAATGGTGGCCGCCACGCCCGCCAGGGCGGTTAACGACACATCGTGATTGTAGAACAGCGCGATAATCACGATGGCGCCCAGATCGTCAATAATCGCCAGCGCCAATAAAAACGCCTTCAAACTGGCGGGCACCCGTTTTCCCAGCAGCGCCAGCACCCCCACCGCGAACGCGATATCCGTGGCGGTGGGAATCGCCCAGCCGGCATGGTTGGCCGGGGTGCCCCAGTTAATCAGCGTATAGATAATCGCCGGGGCTATCATGCCGCCCAGCGCGGCGATGGCGGGGAACGCCGCCTGGCTGCGGCTGGCGAGCGCGCCTTCCATCAATTCGCGTTTCACCTCCAGTCCGATCATCAAAAAGAAAATCGCCATTAGCCCGTCATTGATGAAAAACAGCAGCGTGAAGGGCGAGGCATGGCCGGCCGCCGCCGACTGCGGAAAATAAATCAGCGATTCATAAACCGCCCGCGCCGGCGTATTGGCCATGACAAGCGCAATTAACGCGGCCAAAATCAATAATACGCCGCCCGACGCTTCATGGTTTAACCAACGGTGAATAAAAGAGGCCACGGTGCGTCCCTGGTGTGGTGAGCAAAGATTTATTGTGCGGGATGACATGGGCCAGGTAAACAAAAACTCAATGCCGCGGGCGCATTATTGGGCGTGGCGCGCAAAACGCGCTTCCGCGCCGGACGATAAAACTTGCACGCTGTTAAACAGGCATTTCAGCGCCGCGGAAGTAGCCGACGACCAAACAAAATCCCCGGCGGTGAGGCCGGGGACAGGGGAGAATCTACCGAAACAGGGAGATCAGCGCGTCAGGTCGTCAAAAAACTTCTTCACGCCGTCCAAAAAACTTTTGGCGCGCGGGCTGTTCTGATCGCCGCTCGGGCCGCCAAAACTTTCTTCCAGTTCGCGCAGGAGCTGTTTTTGTTTTTCGTTCAGCTTGACCGGGGTTTCGACCACCACGCGGCACAGCAAATCACCCTGGTTGCCGCCGCGTACCGATTTAACGCCTTTGCCGCGCATACGGAACAGCTTGCCGGTTTGCGTTTCCGCAGGCACCTTAAGCTTGACCCGCCCGTCGAGCGTCGGCACCTCGATCTCGCCGCCCAGCGCGGCCATCGCGAAGTTGATCGGCACTTCGCAAAACAGGTTATTGTCTTCACGTTCAAAGATGGGGTGCTGACGCACCTGAACCTGTACGTACAGATCCCCCGCCGGCGCGCCTTGCTCGCCCGCTTCGCCTTCGCCCGACAGGCGGATGCGATCGCCGGTATCGACACCGGCCGGTATTTTCACCGACAGGGTCTTGGCCTTTTCAATTCGGCCATGGCCGTGGCATTTATGGCAAGGTTCCTTGATGATCTTGCCATGACCCTGACAGGTGGGACAGGCCTGCTGCACCGCAAAAAAACCCTGGCGCATTTGCACCTGGCCGGCGCCATGACAGGTGGGACAGGTCACCGGGGACGTCCCTGCCTTGGCGCCGCTGCCGTGGCAGACGTCACACTCTTCAAGGGTGGGAATGCGGATTTCCTTGGTTACGCCACGGACCGCTTCCTCGAGGGAGAGCTCCATATTGTAGCGAAGATCCGAACCCCGGCTGGCGCGCTGGCGGCGGCCGCCGCCAAAGATATCGCCGAATACATCGCCGAAGATATCGGTAAAGTCCGCGCCGCCCGAGGCGCCGCCGTAACCGCCGCCCATGCCGCCCTGTTCGAACGCCGCGTGGCCATACTGATCGTATGCGGCGCGTTTTTGCGCGTCGGTCAGGATTTCATAGGCTTCTTTCGCTTCTTTGAACTTGGCTTCGGCGTCGGCATTCCCTGGGTTGCGATCCGGATGGAATTTCATTGCCAGGCGTTTGTAGGCCTTTTTGATTTCACGCTCTTCCGCATCTTTGGGAAGGCCCAAAATCTCGTAATAGTCTTTTTTCGCCATTGTCTCTTCCTGCCCTCAACATGCTTGCACGGGCGTAAGGTTTCCCCGACGCCCGTGCCTGTTGCCAGCCGTGATAATCATTACCCCGGCTGTGCCCGCTCAAGGGCGATTATTTTTTATCTTTAACTTCTTCGAACTCGGCGTCGACCACGTCGTCATCCTTTTTGCCCGCATTGGCTTCGGCGCCCGCTTCCGCCGCACCGGCCTGGGCCGCCTGCTGCTGCGCGACTTCCAGCAGCTTGCCGGACACCTGGATCAGCGCCTGCATCCTGGCTTCGATATCCGCCTTGTCCTCTCCCTTCAGCGCGGTTTCCAGCGCGCCCAGCGCGGACTCGATGGCCGTCTTGTCGTCGGCGGGCAGTTTGTCGCCGGCTTCTTCCAGCTGTTTGCGGGTGCTGTGCAGCTGATGGTCGGCCTGGTTACGGGTTTGCACCAGTTCCTCGAACTTACGGTCGGATTCCGCGTTGGCTTCCGCTTCGCGCACCATTTTCTGGATTTCTTCCTCGGTCAGGCCGGACGACGCTTTAATGGTGATTTTCTGCTCGCGACCGCTGTTTTTATCCTTGGCGGACACGTGCAAAATACCGTCGGCATCGATATCAAACGTGACTTCGATTTGCGGCGTGCCGCGCATGGCCGCGGCAATCCCGTCCAGATTGAACTGCCCCAGGGATTTATTATCCGCGGCGCGTTTACGCTCGCCCTGCAGCACGTGGATAGTCACCGCGGACTGGTTGTCTTCCGCCGTGGAGAACACCTGGCTATGCTTGGTCGGCACGGTGGTGTTCTTGGCAATCAGCGGAGTCATGACCCCACCCATGGTTTCAATACCCAGGGACAGCGGGCTGACGTCGAGCAGCAGCACGTCCTTGACATCACCGGCCAGCACGCCGCCTTGCACCGCGGCGCCGATGGCCACGGCTTCATCCGGGTTGACGTCTTTACGCGGTTCCTTGCCAAAGAAATCGGTAACGGTTTTCTGTACCAGCGGCATACGGGTCTGGCCGCCGACCAGGATCACGTCCTTGATGTCGCCGACCGACAGTCCGGCGTCCTTCAGCGCCATTTTCAGCGGATCCATGGTGCGTTTCACCAGGTCTTCAACCAGCGATTCCAGTTTGGCGCGGGTGACCTTGATGTTCATGTGTTTCGGGCCGGTGGCGTCCGCCGTGATGTACGGCAGATTCACGTCGGTCTGCTGCGCGGAGGACAGCTCGATCTTGGCCTTTTCGGCGGATTCCTTCAGGCGCTGCATGGCCAGCGGATCGTTGCGCAGGTCGATGCCCTGGTCTTTCTTGAATTCATCCACCAGATAATTGATCAGGCGGCTGTCGAAGTCCTCGCCACCCAGATGGGTGTCGCCGTTGGTCGCCAGCACTTCAAAGGTCTTCTCTCCATCCACATCGTCAATTTCGATGATGGAGATATCGAAGGTACCGCCGCCCAGGTCGTATACCGCGATGGTGCGGTTGCCGGTTTCTTTATCCAGGCCGTAAGCCAGCGCCGCGGCGGTGGGTTCGTTAATAATACGTTTAACTTCCAGGCCGGCGATGCGGCCGGCGTCTTTGGTCGCCTGGCGCTGGGCGTCGTTAAAGTAGGCCGGCACGGTGATGACCGCCTCGGTAACCGGTTCGCCCAGATAGTCTTCCGCGGTCTTCTTCATTTTTTTCAGGATTTCAGCGGATACCTGCGGCGGCGCCATTTTCTGGCCTTTCACGTCCAGCCAGGCGTCGCCGTTGTCGGATGCGATGATTTTGTACGGCATGATATTTTTGTCACGCTGCACTTCCTCGTCCTGGAAACGACGTCCGATCAAACGCTTGATGGCGAACAACGTGTTCTGCGGGTTTGTAACGGACTGACGTTTAGCTGGTTGGCCAACCAGAATTTCACCGTCCTGCGTGTAAGCAATAATGGAAGGAGTAGTACGATCGCCTTCGCTGTTTTCCAGCACCCGAGGTTTGGAGCCTTCAATAATTGCGATACAAGAGTTGGTCGTACCCAAGTCGATACCAATAATTTTACCCATCTAAACATCTCCACTAAAAAGTCATATTCGTTGTGGTCGTAGACCTGATATATGGCCGGATAACTTTTTTTCAAGCTTTCGGCACGTTTTTGTCAGCAGGTTAAACAACGTTGGTTGCAAATAAGATGGGGTCACCGCGCCGCGCATCAAGGGGGAGCCGGAAAAAAAAAGCAAACTTCGCGCTCCAGCCGGCCTCTTCCCGCGTGGATTATCTTTTTTTAGACAGCTATCCATATGATTTACATGTGTATTTATTAATATGGTCTAAATCGTTCCCAAAAGTGCCTTAAACCGCCGCGCGCGTATATTTAGCACCGCGAGTGAAATCAGGCGATTGAATTCAGGCCGCCGGCCAGCGGCGGCTGGTGGCGCAGTCCGGACGGCAGGCAAACGCCAAGGATTACCCCCATCACCGCCAGCCCGCACACATACCAGGAAGGCGCCATCGGCGAGATGCGCATCAGCATGGTGACCAGCACGGGCGTCAGACCGCCGAAAATGGCGTAAGCCACATTATAGGAAAACGAAATACCGCTGAAACGCACCGCCGAGGGGAAGGCATGGACCATAACATAAGGCACGCCGCCCACCACGCCGACGCTCAGCCCCGCCAGCGCATAGGTGAGGTACAGCAGCGCGGGCCGATCCGCGCCGGTGTGGTAAAACAGCCAGCTGAAGATACCGAGCATCACGCAGCCGATAATAAAGGTTCTGCCCGCGCCCGCCCGGTCGATCACGGCGCCCGTTATCACGCAGCCGACCGCCAGCGCGACAATGGCCGCGCAGTTGGCCCTGAGCGCCAGGCCGGGGGCGGCGCCCATTTGTTGCTGCAGCCACAGGGGCGCCATCAGGATAACCACCACGATACCGGCGGAGAGCAGCCAGGTCAGCAGCATGGAAATGAGCACCGCTTTTTTATGGTTCATCACCACTGATTTCAGCGGCAGCTCCCGCGCCAGCGTTTTGCGCGCCTTCATCTCGATAAATACCGGGGTCTCCCGCAGCCAGCGCCGCAGGTACATGGCCACCAGCCCGAAGACGCCGCCCAGGAAAAAGGGAATGCGCCAGCCGCCCTGCAGGATGCCCTGCGGCGTCATGAAGGTATTAAGCAAGGTGGCGACAAACGAACCTAATAAAATACCGACCGTGAGGCCGGCGGTCAGGGTGCCGCAGGCAAAACCGATACGCTTGTGGGGCACATGTTCGGCGACGAATACCCAGGCGCCCGGCACTTCGCCGCCGATGGCCGCGCCCTGCATGATGCGCAGCAGCAACAGCAGCAGCGGCGCGGTGATGCCGATGGCGGCATAGGTCGGCAACAGGCCCATCATCAACGTCGGCAGCGCCATCAGCAGTATGGACAGGCTGAACATTTTTTTACGGCCCGCCTTATCGCCGAAATGCGCCATGACGATGCCCCCCAGCGGCCGGGCCAGATAACCGGCGGCGAAAATGCCGAAAGTTTGCAGCTGGCGCAGCCATTCCGGCATATCCGGAGGAAAAAACAGTTTCCCCATCACCGCGGCGAAAAAAATGAAGATAATAAAGTCATAGAATTCCAACGCGCCGCCCAGGGCGGCAAGCGACAGGGTTTTATAATCCTGTCGGTTTAATCGGCGTTGCGGGTCGGCGGGCGTAATCATTCTTGTCAGGCCAGAGGGGAAAAAGAAAAAAATATAGCATACAACGTAAAGATATTCTTACTGTGCGGACATAAATTTTAACAGCGTGGAGCATAACGCCGCCGCCATCGCGCGGCGACGTTATGCGGGGGTTATCACGCGTCGGGGCGACGGGCGTTTTTTGGGCGGAACGCCGTCACAATCGCGGGATCGGTATCGATATAAGGCCCTTCCAGCAGTTGGATACAGTAAGGGATGCTGGCGAAGATGCCAGGCACCACCACGTTTCCCAGCTCGTCCCTGACTCCCGCCAGCGTTTCCTTGATGGCCCTGGGCTGGCCGGGCAGATTGAGGATCAGCGCCTGTTTGCGGATAACCCCCATCTGGCGGGACAAAATAGCCGTCGGCACAAAATGCAGGCTGATCTGGCGCATTTGCTCGCCAAAGCCGGGCATTTCGCGATCGGCTATCGCCCGCGTGGCGTCGGGCGTCACATCACGCCGGGCCGGGCCGGTGCCGCCGGTGGTCAGCACCAGATGGCACCCCATTTCATCCACCAGTTCGCGCAGGGTTTGTTCGATCAGCGGCTGCTCATCGGGCACCAAACGGGTTTCCAGCGTAAAGGGGGACACCAGCGCCTGCCGCAGCCAGCCTTCCAGCGCCGGGATGCCCTGGTCCTGGTAGACGCCGTTGGCCGCGCGGTCGGATATGGATACCAGGCCAATGCGGCATACTTGCATAGAATAATCCCCGATCGACATGATTTTCCCGTTTGGATTACAGCAGGTCTTTGATCATCGCTTCCAGCTTTTCCTGGTCGACGGCGAACTTGCGGATGCCGTCGGCCAGTTTATCCACCGCCATCGGGTCCAGGTTATGCTGCCAGAGGAACTCGGCCTCGGTCAGTTTGGCCGGACGCGCCTTGATCTCGCCCGTATAGGAAAGTTTACGCTCAAGGGTCCCTTCGGTGGCGGCCAGCTCTTTGAGCAGCGGCGGGGCGATGGTCAGGCGATCGCAGCCGGCGAGTTCGATGATTTCGCCCACGTTGCGGAAGCTCGCGCCCATGACCACGGTTTCATAGCCATGTTCTTTGTAGTAACGGTAGATCTCGGTGACCGAAATCACGCCCGGATCCTGCTCGGGGGCAAACTCCTTACGTTCGCCATTGGCCTTGTGCCAGTCGAGGATGCGGCCGACGAACGGCGAAATCAGGTAAGCGCCGGCTTCGGCGCAGGCGCGGGCCTGGGCAAAGGAAAACAGCAGCGTCAGGTTACAGTTGATGCCGGCCTTTTCCAATTGTTCGGCGGCGCGGATGCCCTGCCAGGTCGAGGCCAGCTTGATCAGGATGCGATCGTTGCCGATGCCGGCATCGTTATAAAGTTTGATCAGGCTCTTGGCTTTGGCGACGCTTGCCTCGGTGTCATAGGACAGGCGGGCGTCCACTTCGGTGGAGACGCGCCCCGGCACCAGTTTGAGTATTTCCAGCCCGATATTGACCGCCAGTTTATCGGTGGCGTATTTAACCTGTTCAGCCGCGTCGCCGCTTTGATCGCGCGCCCAGGCAACCGCCTGGTCGATATAGCCGCGGTATTCCGGAATCTGCGCCGCATTCAGGATCAATGAAGGGTTGGTGGTTGCATCCTGGGGCTGATACAGTTTAATGGCGGTGATATCACCGGTATCAGCGACAACGGAGGTCATCTTGCGTAGGGCACTAAGTTTATCTGTCATGGTGGAGTATCTCATTGTGAAGGGTGTGCATATCTTAGGGCGTTGCACTGCCTTTTTTGATAATACCACGCGCATCGAAGGGCGCAAGCGGGCCGCCAGCGTAATGACGCCGCCCCGGCGGCAGCGCATTATGCGGCCATGGCAGGATAAAATGGTCCATTTACCGCCAGCGACCGGCATAGCCGCCGCCCATCATGGAAGACGAGGAATAAATGGCTGAACTCTTCAACTTTATCGACGATTTGCTATGGAATTCAGTGTTAATTTACCTGCTGATAGGCACCGGTCTTTGGTTTACTTTGCGTTCCGGTTTCATTCAATTCCATCACTTCGGTCACATGTTTTCCATATTAAAGGGTTCGGGCCGCGCCGACGGCGCGGGCATTTCGCCCTTCCAGGCGCTATGCACCACGCTTGCGGCGCGCATCGGCTGCGGCAACCTGACCGGCGTGGCGTTTTCCCTGGTGATCGGCGGGCCGGGCGCGATATTCTGGATGTGGCTGGCGGCGTTTATCGGCATGGCCACCGCCTTTGTTGAAAGCACCCTGGCGCAGTTGTACAAAGTGCGCGACAGCCGCGGCAATTTTCGCGGCGGCCCCGCCTGGTATATGGAAAAAGGCCTGGGCCTGCGCTGGATGGGCGTACTGTTTTCCTGCTTTTTACTGGTAGGCTACGGCGGCATCTTCAGCGCGGTGCAGGCCAGCGCCATCACGCAGTCGCTGCATGAGTCCTACGGACTTTCACCTTACCAGACCGGGTTCGGGCTGGTGGCGTTAAGCGCACTGGCCATTTGCGGCGGCCTGCGTCTTATCGCCCGGCTGTCGCAATGGCTGGTCCCGCTGATGGCCCTGGGCTACGTGCTGCTGGCGGCCTGGATAATGGCGCAGCACGCCGGGCGCCTGGGGGCGGTGGCGGAGCTGGTGTTCAATAGCGCCTTCGGCCTGCCGCAGGCCGCGTCGGGGATTATCGGCTACGGCATTTCCCAGGCCATCTTCCAGGGCGTACAGCGCGGGCTGTTTTCCAATGAAGCCGGCATGGGCTCGGCGCCCAATATCGCCGGCGCCGCCACGCCCTGGCCGCCCCACCCCGCGTCGCAGGGATATATCCAGATGCTGGCGGTCTTTATCGACACCATCGTCATCTGCAGCGCCACCGCGGCCATTATCCTGACATCGGATGTGCTGGAGCAGGCCGTTCCCGACCTCGGCGGCGTCGCCCTTATCCAGCGGTCGCTGCTGGCGGCGACGGGCCAGTGGGGCACGCCGTTTATGGTGATGGTGATATTTATCTTTTCCTTCACCTCGATTATCGGCAATTACGCCTATGCGGAAAGCAGCCTGCAATTTTTCCGTCACCGCTCCCAACGGCCGGTGCTGATATTGCGCGCCGTGGCGTTGGGAGCGGTGATGGCCGGCTGCCTGGCGGAGGTGCCGGTATTGTGGCGGCTGGCGGATCTGGCGATGGGACTGATGACCCTGACCAACCTGATTGCGCTGCTGCTGCTGTCGCGCATCGCCCTGATGCTGGCGCGCGACTACAACAGCCAGCGCGCGGTGGGCAAGCTACCGACCTTTTACGCCGCCAATTTTCCCACCATCGCGGCGCAGCTGGCGCCCGGCCATTGGGAGCGCCCGACGGCGCGCAAGCCGTCATGACCGGAACAGATAATCCCGCTGACATCCAGCAGCCAAGAGACAGGAACAGTGCGACATGCTAATCGTTATTTCCCCAGCCAAGACGCTGGACTATGCCAGTCCGCTTGCCACGAAGCGTTATACCCAGCCCGAGCTGTCGGCCCGTGCTGAAAAACTGATACGCGTATGCCGTAAGCTGGCCCCGGCGCAGCTATCCAGCCTGATGGGCATCAGCGATAAGCTGGCCCAGCTTAACGCGGGACGCTTCCGGTCCTGGCGGGCGGATTTTACGCCCGACAACGCCCGGCAGGCGATCCTGGCGTTTAAAGGCGACGTCTACACCGGGCTGGCGGCGGAAAGCTTCAGCGAGACGGATTTTGATTTTGCCCAGTCGCATCTGCGCATGCTGTCCGGCCTATACGGCATCCTGCGTCCCCTGGACCTGATGCAACCCTATCGCCTGGAAATGAGCATCAGGCTGGCGAACGCCGCCGGCCCGGACCTGTACCATTTCTGGGGCGACACCCTGACCCACATGCTCAACGAAGCGCTGGCGGCGCAGGGCGACGACGTGCTGATCAACCTGGCCTCCGAAGAATATTTTAAAGCGGTTAAAAGGGCTAACCTGGCCGCGCGGGTGATAAAGCCGGTGTTCCTGGATGAAAAAAACGGCAAATATAAGGTCATCAGTTTTAACGCCAAAAGGGCGCGCGGCATGATGAGCCGGTTTATCATCACACAAAGGTTAAACCGGCCGGAGCAGCTTAGCGCGTTCAACGACGGCGGCTATGCCTACGCGCGGGGGGAATCGAGCGAAACGGAGATGGTGTTTAAACGCCCGGAACGATAAGGCGGCGCCAACGATGCGCGGTTGCGCGTATCCGGATGCCGCGCGATAAACCGGCGCGGCATCCGTGGGTGGTTTAAACGATTTTAGTTCGGCAAGGCCATCAGCAGCGCGCGCAGTCGGGAAAAATCCGCCGGCAGCCGGCTGGAGAGCAAAGGCAGCGTCGCCCGCAGCGCCAGCGCCTTGGGCAGCGGCAGCGACAGGCCCAGCACCTCGTCCACGGTTTCCTTGAACTTCGCCGGATGGGCGGTGCCCAGGAACAGGCCGGACTCTCCCGGCTGGAGCTGATCGCGCAGCAAGCGATAGGCAATCGCCGCGTGGGGTTCCGATATATAGCCCAATCCCGCCAGTTCGCGCATGGTGTCGCGAGTGACGTCATCATTCACGCAGCCGTAGGCCAGGGTATCAAGCCGCCAGTTCTTGCGCCGGAATAACTCCTCCACGCGCGGCCAATTGTTCGGCTGGCTGACATCCATGGCGTTGGACAACGTCGCCACGGTGGCATTGGGCAGCCATTTACCGTCGGCGAGAAAGCGCGGCACGGTATCGTTGGCGTTGGTGGCGGCGATAAAGCGTTTGATCGGCAGGCCAAGGGACTTCGCCAGCAGCCCGGCGGTCAGATCGCCGAAATTGCCGCTGGGCACCGAGACCACCAGTTGATTGCGCTGCTCTTGCGAGAGCTGCGCCGCCGCTTCGAAGTAATAGCATATCTGCGCCAGCAGGCGGCTGATATTAATCGAGTTGGCGGAATTCAGCCCCAGTTCGCGCTTCAGTTCCTCATCATCAAACGCGTGCTTGACCAGCGCCTGGCAAGCGTCGAAGTCGCCGTCAATCGCCACGGTATGGATATTACCGCCCAGGGTACAGAACAGCTTCTCCTGCAGCGGGCTGATTTTGCCGTGGGGATAGAGGATCACCACCCGGACATTTTCCAGCCCGTAGAAGGCATGCGCCACCGCGGCGCCCGTATCGCCGGAAGTGGCGGTGAGGATGGTGACCGGCTGGCCCTTGGCGACCTCGGTAAGCATCTGCGCCATAAAGCGGCCGCCGAAATCCTTGAACGCCAGGGTCGGGCCGTGAAACAGTTCCAGGGCCGAAATATCATCGCTTACCTTGACCACCGGGGCCGGGAATTCAAACGCGGCCCGCACCCGTGCATGGATAACGTCCAACGGCAGCTCGTCGCCGATATAGGCCGACAGGATGCGCGCGCTGCGGGTGACCAGGTCGAGATCCAGCAGGGCGTCGATTTCCGTCGAGGCGAACTCCGGCAGGTCAAGGGGGAAAAACAGCCCCTGCCGGCGCCCCAGCCCCTGCTTTATCGCCTGCGCGAAGCTCACCTGCTCGTTATGATCTTTAATATTATACAATTTCATACGTTATCCCATCACTCGCGCGCCGGTGGTATCCAGGCGGCATATATGAACGAAACCTTCATCATTTTGCAGGTAATGCTGCTGTAGCCAGCCGGCCAGACGCCGCGCGGTGTCGTCCCGGTCGCAGACCGCGAACAGCGTCGGTCCCGAGCCGGAGATGCCGCAGGCCAGGGCGCCGATACTGGCGGCGGCCTGGCGCGCTTCGATAAATCCGGGCAGCAGTTTGGTGCGGTAAGGCTCGGCAATCACATCCTTCATCAGCTTGGCCGCCAGGGCCGGCTGCTGGGTATGGCTGGCGTGGATAAAGCCCGCCAGGAATCGCCCATGGCTGATGCAATCCTGCCGGCGATACTGGGCGGGCAGGATGGCCCGCGCCTCGGCGGTGGAGACCTTGATGCCGGGATAGGCCATCACCCATAGCCATTCGCTGAAACCCGGCACCTGCTGGCTGATAATGCTGTTCTCCTCCAGCATCAGCTGAATACCGCCCAGGAAGCAGGGCGCCACGTTATCATAATGCACGCTGCCGGAAATACGGCCTTCCATTTCGCCCATCAGCGTCAGCATCTGGTTTTCATCCAGCGGATACCCGCAGTGGGCATTCATCGCCACCAGCGCCGCCACCACGGAACAGGCGCTGGACCCCAGGCCCGAGCCGATGGGCATGTTTTTCTCCAGCCGCATGGCCACCGGGATGGTTTTGCCCACCGCCTGGCAAAAACGTTCCCAGCATTGATAAACGATATTCTGCTCGGTTCCGGCCGGCAGCTTGCCGGCAAAGCGCCCTTCATTTTGCAAACTGAACGCCGCCGCGTCCGCAACCGTCACGCAGTCGCCAAGCAACGTACCGTCCACCGGCGTTACCGCGGCGCCCAGCACATCAAAGCCGACGCTGACGTTGCCGATCGAGGCCGGCGCATACACCTTAACCATTTTAGACTCCCAGCTTCCATGACAATGTACGCAGAAGATCCGCGAATACGCCCGCGGCCGTCACATCGTTACCGGCGCCGTAGCCGCGCAACACCAACGGCAACGGCTGGTAATAACGGGTATAGAACGCCAGCGCGTTTTCGCCATCCTTCACTTTGTACAGCGGATCGTTACCGTCCACCGCCTCGATTTTAACCTGGCACCGGCCCTCGCCGATGCTGCCGACATAACGCAGCACCTGGCCCCGTTCCCGGGCCATGGCGACTTTTGAGGCAAACGCGTCGTCAAGCGCCGGCAGCCGGGACAGGAAACTCCCGGTATCGCCGGTGGCGTCAAAGTCCGCCGGCAGCACCGGCTCGACGTCAATCGCGTCCAGCTCAAGCTGGTAACCGGCCTCACGCGCAAGAATCAACAACTTACGGGCGACATCCATGCCTGACAAGTCATCGCGCGGGTCCGGCTCGGTATACCCGAGCGCCCTTGCCGCCAGGGTTGCCGCCGACAGCGACATGCCCTCATCAAGCTTGCCGAAGATAAACGACAGCGATCCGGAAAGAATACCGGAAAAGCGGACCAGTTCATCGCCGGCGTTTAACAGATTCTGCAAATTTTCAATGACCGGCAGGCCCGCGCCCACATTGGTGTCGTACAGAAATTTACGCCGTGATCCGGCGGCGGCGGCGCGCATCTGCCGGTAATAATGCATCGAGGCGGTGTTGGCCTTTTTATTCGGCGTCACCACGTGGAAGCCGTCGGCCAGGAAGTCCGCATACTGGTCGGCCACCGCCGCGCTGCTGGTGCAGTCGACGATCACCGGATTAAGCAGATGATACTCCTTCACCAGGCGGATCAACCGCCCCAGGTTAAACGGCTCCTTGGCCTGCGCCAGTTCTTCGCGCCAGGTGTCGAGCGAGATGCCGTGGACGCTGGTCAGCAAAGCCCGCGAATTGGCGATGCCGCAGACGCGCAAATCAATATGTTTCTCCTTCAGCCATAGGTGCTGGCGATGGATCTGCTCGATAAGCGCCCCGCCCACGCCGCCGGCGCCGATGACAAACACCTCGATCACCTGGTCGGTATTAAACAGCATCTGGTGCGCGACCCGCACCCCGGTGGTGGTGGCGTCGTTATCCACCACCACTGAAATCGACCGCTCCGACGAGCCCTGGGCGATGGCGACAATATTGATATTGGCGCGCGCCAGGGCCGCGAACAGCTTGGCGGACAGGCCGCGCTGGGTGCGCATGCCGTCGCCGATAACCGAAATAATCGCCAGCTTGGTCATGACGTCCAGCGGCTCCAGCAGACCATCCTTCAGTTCCAGATAGAACTCGTCTTCCAGCGCCTTGCGCGCGCCGTTCAGTTCATGCTGCGGCACGCAAAAGCTGATGCTGTATTCCGACGAGGATTGGGTAATCAATACCACCGAACTGCCGGCCCGTGACATGGCGGCGAACACCCGCGCCGCCATGCCGATCATCCCCTTCATGCCCGGCCCTGAAACGTTGATCATCGCCATATTGTTTAAATGGGTAATGCCCTTCACCGGGTTATCGCCGTCGGGATCGCTCCGGCCGATAAGCGTGCCGGGGGCCTGGGGATTTTCCGTATTTTTTATCAGGCAGGGAATCTGGAACTGGGCAATGGGGGCGATGGTGCGCGGATGCAGCACCTTGGCGCCGAAGTAGGACAGCTCCATGGCCTCTTGATAGGACATGGATTTCAGCAAGCGCGCGTCCGGCACCTGCCGGGGATCGCAGGTATAAACCCCGTCCACATCGGTCCAGATTTCGCAGCAGTCGGCGCGCAGGCAGGCGGCCAGAACCGCCGCGGAATAATCGGAACCGTTTCGGCCCAGCACCACCAGTTCGCCCTTCTCATTACCGGCGGTGAACCCCGCCATCAGGATAATATGGTCGACGGGAATAGCGGCGTCTTTAATGCGCCGGGTGGATTCGACGATATCCACGGTGGATTCCAGATAGCCGCCCTGCGCCAGCAGTTTTTCCACCGGGTTTATCACCGTCACGGCAAAACCGCGGGCGAGAAACACGGCTTCCATCATGGCGATGGAGAGCTTTTCCCCACGGCAGATAATGGCGGCGTTGATACTGTCGGGGCACTGTTTAAGCAGGGTAATGCCGTGCAGCAACTGCTTAAGCTGCGCAAATTCCTGATCCACCAGCTTGCGCAGGCCGGCATAGTCAAAACCGGGCTGCGCCTGGGACAATCCTTGCAGCAGCTCGGAAAAAATACGCTCGGCGTCGTTCATGACGGGCTGGATATCCTGGCCGCCCAGGGTTTTTTCAATCATCGACACCAGGTGATTGGTTATCTTTGCGGGCGCGGAAAGCACTGTGGCCACCTGTCCCTGGCCGGTATTGCTTTCAATAATATCGGCAACACGGATAAAACGTTCCGCATTGGCAACCGAGGTTCCCCCGAATTTCAGTACTCGCATCTCTTTTTTCTCTCCTGGATTTAAGCTTAAAAAAAAGCCCGCACTGGTTAGGTGCGGGCTTTTTTCTGTTTATCCTGTATGCGTCAGCCCGCACCGCTACCTAGGGTATCGGTGGTGGTAATAATAATGGTGTTCAGGCTGATGAAACGCATGTGTTAAGCAATCTATATTATTTTTTAATGGCTTACTGGTAAAGCAATTGCCGGAAAAAGTCAATGTTAATTTGCTATTGGCTGTTTTTCAAACGAATTTATTTGCAGCGTTTTCCAACTTTCAATTGCGCCATCATTGCTTAATAGTTTGGCTAAAACAGGTTTATCTGGTTTTTAACACCGCCTAATCACTCATTATCGGTACTATTATCCGGCACGACTTTTTCTATATCCTGCAGCAGTTGGTGCAGCATGGCGATGTCCCGCTGGGTCGCCAGCCCCAGCCGCTGATGCAGCCAATCGGTTAACTTATGATCATCGCTGACGCTTAAATGGGCGAACAGCCGATCGAAGCGCCGATGCAGGGCCGCCAATTGTCCGGGCATCGCCGGCGGGTGCTCCGGCGCTGCGATGCGGTTAAGCGCCGCCAACTGATAACAGTAAACCATCACCGCCTGTCCCAGATTCAGGGAAGGATAAACGGCTTGCATGGGCACGCCGGTCAGGATATCGGCCAGCGCCAGTTCCTCGTTGGTCAGGCCGGTATCTTCCCGTCCGAACACCAGCGCCGCCTGGGTTACCCACCGCTGTTTTTCCCGCAGTTGCGGCAGCAGTTGCGCGGCGGTGCAGTAATAGTGAAACCGGGCGCGGTGGCGCGCGGTGGTGGCCACGGTAAAATCCACATCCGCCAGGGCGGCCGCCAGCGTGTCGAAATGAACGGCCCGTTCGAGGATATCCGTCGCGCCGTGGGCAACCCTGGCGGCGGCGGGCTGAAGGTGCGCCCGGCTGTCGACGATGCGCAGCGAGCCGAATCCCATGGTTTTCATGGCCCGGGCGGCGGCGCCGACATTCTCCGGACGCGCCGGGGAAACAAGAATAATATGCAGCTGCATGGATCGTCTCTTAAACCGCGGCAAATAGCGCCGGATGTTATCATCATTTCAGCGTTATTTCAGCGCGCGTCGCCCAGGCTGAATCGAGGTGGGTGCTGGATCAAAAAAGGGAAAATATGCTGGTATATAAGGGATTTCCCGGAATTGCGCGCTGTCGCGGGTAGTAATTTGATATATGTCAGCAAAATGAAATTTTCTTACGTGGCAATTTCGTTTCGCGCTGTTATAGTGTTGTTAATAAGGGTAAGCTATATGGCATTTGAGCTTGAGAAAAAGCGGTCCAAAATCAGGTTAGCGGTGCCAAGGTTATCCGTAGTTAATCACCTGGAGCACGTTTATGTACTTTAGCCTCATGGCTTGGGGTTTTGCGTCCTGCCCCGGGCAATGTTGTAGATAACCGCGGCTTTTGTACTTCCTCTTCCAATTTTGTTAGTAATTTTAGGTAGCAAACATGCAGACCCCGCACATTCTTATCGTTGAAGACGAGTCAGTTACCCGCAATACCCTCAAAAGCATTTTCGAGGCCGAGGGCTACATGGTGCATGAAGCCACCGATGGCGCTGAAATGCATCAGATTTTGTCGGAAAACGACATCAACCTGGTGATAATGGATATTAACCTGCCAGGGAAAAACGGTTTATTGCTGGCGCGCGAATTACGTGAGCATGCAAGCGTCGCGCTGATGTTTTTGACTGGCCGCGATAATGAAGTCGATAAAATCCTCGGCCTGGAAATCGGCGCCGACGATTATATTACCAAACCGTTCAATCCGCGCGAGCTGACCATCCGCGCGCGCAACCTGCTGTCGCGCACCATGAATCTCGGCGGCGGAGGCGAAGAGCGTAAACTGGTTGAAAGCTATAAATTCAACGGCTGGGAACTGGATATCAACAGCCGCTCGCTGTTAAGCCCCACCGGCGACCATTATAAACTGCCGCGCAGCGAGTTTCGCGCCATGCTTCACTTTTGCGAAAACCCGGGCAAAATTCAGTCCCGGGCCGAGCTGCTGAAAAAAATGACCGGCCGCGAACTCAAGGCGCACGACCGCACCGTGGATGTCACCATCCGCCGCATCCGCAAGCATTTTGAATCCACCCCGGATACCCCTGAAATCATTGCCACCATCCATGGCGAAGGCTATCGTTTCTGCGGCGATCTGGAAGAATAACGTCCGCCGGGCAAACCGCTACCGGGTGCCGCTATGGCACCCGGTGTTGTTAACGACGTCGGTGTTACAGCGATGGCGGTTATTCGCGCTGGGTGGTCCAGGGGATAATCGGCACCGCGCTCAGCGCATTTTTCGGCGACCCTTCCACCACCCGGTCCGAGTAGGACAGGTACACCAGCGCATTACGCTTCGCGTCATAAAAACGAACTACCTGTAGCCGCTTGAATACCAGCGATGTGCGTTTTTGGAACACGACGCTGCCGGTCTGTTTACCGTTTTTGATCTTATCCGTCAGGGTTATCGGCCCGACCTGCTGGCAGGAGATGGCCGCGTCCGAGGTGTCCTCGGCCAGCCCCAGTCCGCCCTTGATACCGCCGGTCTTCGCCCGGCTGAGGTAGCAGGTGACGTTCTGCACATCGGGATCGTCGAATGCTTCCACGACAATCTTGTGATCGGGTCCGAAGAGTTTGAAAACAGTATCAACGGATCCGACTTCCTCGGCGCGGGCGGCGCCCGTGGACGCAAGGCACAGCAGCAATGCGGAAAAAAACATTTTATTCATCAGGATAGACTTCTTTTCGGTTGCAGGATTGGCGCCTTGGCAAAGACCGCGCACGGGCTTCACTACCGGTGGTGAATTGCTGCTATCATGGCAGGTATTAATTAGCTAATAAATCTTTGACGGTCGAACTGCAAAAAAATTGCTATCATGCGTCAACTTTTTTCATCGTGCCCTACATGCTTTTTGAGGATGATCTATGGATCAAGCCGGTATAATTCGTGATCTGTTGAGCTGGCTGGAGGGACATCTTGACCAGCCGCTATCCCTGGACAATGTCGCCGCAAAAGCCGGTTATTCCAAATGGCATTTGCAGCGGATGTTCAAAGAGGTGACAGGTCATGCCATCGGTGCGTATATCAGGGCCCGCAGGTTATCCAAAGCGGCCGTTGCATTACGTCTAACCAGTCGGCCGATCCTGGACATTGCTTTGCAATACCGGTTCGATTCGCAGCAAACCTTTACCCGTGCGTTTAAAAAGCAGTTCATCCAGACGCCGGCGTTATATCGCCGGGCGGAAGAGTGGGATTCCAACGGCATCCGTCCGCCGATCCGGCTGGAAAAATGGGATATGCCGCAGCCGGACTTTATTATCCTGCCGCCAATACAGTTGGTCGGCATGACCCAGAGTTATTCCTGCACCCTGGAGCAGGTCAGCACGTTTCGCACCGAGCTGCGCATCCAGTTCTGGCGCCAGTACCTGGGCGAGGCGAAAACCATTCCGCCGGTCTTGTACGGCCTGAACCACTCGCGCCCCAGCCAGGAAAAGGACGACGAGCAGGAGATCCTCTATACCACCGCCATCGAACCCCAGGACCTGCCGGACAATATCGCCGGCGGCCAGCCGATCTCGCTTGAGGGCGGCGAATATGCGCAGTTTATCTATAACGGCCCGTCCGACGGCCTGCAGAGCTTTATCTTATCGCTGTATGGCACCTGCCTGCCCCTGATGAAGATGACCCGCCGCCGGGGCCATGATATCGAGCGCTTTTACCCGCTGGAGAAAGCGCCCGACGCGCCGGCGCCGCATATTATCCGCTGCGAGTATTTGATACCGGTGCGGCGTTAACGCTGGATTTCATCCAGCGCCGGCATATCCAGGTGTGAGGTGTCGCCCGCGGTTTCCACCACCCAACCGGGCGCCAGCCAGGGGCTTTGCTGGAAGTCCATGCGGGAAATAGAACAGTTGCGTAAGCGCAGCCGGCGTTCGGCATAGGGCGGCAGCCCCAGGACGGTACTGATAAGGCACCCCAGCGCCATGCCGTGGCTAACCAGCAGGGGGACGCTGCCGGCGGGCAACTCCCGGCAACCGTCAAGGGACGCGTGCATGCGCTGCGACAGTTCGGTCATTGATTCCCCTTTGGGGATCCGTCCGTCGGGGGTTCCGTTGACCAATTGCTTGCGCCAACCCTCTTCTTCCGGCGTCAGGGTATCGATATCGCGCATTTCCAGCACCCCCATGTCCAGTTCGCGCAGCCTGGGGTCCGACAGGACGTTACAGCCGCAGGCTTGGGCGATGATATCGGCGGTATGCCGCGTGCGTCCAAGGTCGCTGGTGATGATATGGGTAATCCCCAGGCGTTGCACCCGTTGCGCCACTTGTTGCGCCTGGCGCTGGCCTTTGGCGGTTAATGCGCTGTCGGATTGACCCTGGATACGGCGCAAGGCATTCCATTCTGTTTCGCCATGGCGAACAAGATAGACCTGTAACATGGTTTTTTTCCGTTATACTGCGTGAAAATGACTGGAGTGATAAAAACATTATGTATTATGTGGTTGCTGCAACGACTAACCCGGCTAAAATCAACGCCATTCTCCAGGCCTTTAACGACACCTACGGACCCGATAGCTGCCGGGTCGAGGGCATCGATGTCGACAGCGGCGTGCCGTCGCAGCCCATGGGCGATGTCGAAACCCGCAGCGGCGCGCGCAATCGGGTCATGGCCGCGCGTCAGGTCTGTCCCGAGGCGGATTTTTGGGTCGGTGTCGAGGCGGGTATTGAAGATAATATGACCTTTGCCTGGATGGTGATTGAAAATACCCATTTGCGCGGGGAATCTCGCTCCGCCAGCTTAATATTACCAGAAAGTATATTACAGGGAATCATTGAAGGGCGGGAATTGGGCCATGAAATGGCGAGATTGACCGGAATAACGGATATTAAACGCCAGGGCGGCGCCATCGGCGTGTTTACCGCCGGCAAATTGACCCGCAGCAGCGTTTATTATCAGGCCCTGTTATTGGCGCTGGTGCCGTTTAATAACGCCATTTACCAAACCAGCCGCGGCCGCGGGGGTTAATCCGGCAACCGCCGCAGATGATGCTCCAGCCATTGTTTTAACTCCGGCGAGGCGGCCTTTAGGCTGTTTGAACCGCGGGTAATGGTCGCAATGCCGGTGCCGAGCGTATTTTTTAATTCGCGCTGGCTCATCTCGCCGTCCAGCAGCGCCCGGATAATGCGGATGCGCGTGCCGATGGCTTCGCGCTCATCGGCGGTCAACATCAATTGCAGCAATGGCACATGCATGCCGTCGGCAAAGGCCTGCCCCAGAAGCACGGCAAAATGCCGCCACTCCTGCTCATGCCGGGGCTCGTCCCCGGCAACGGAGGTGGTAATGTCATTCATAATCGCCCGCCATACCTGTTAACTAGTACAGCAGTCTACCCTATTTCCCCCGATGATTCAGTAACGCCGTTGCCACTCCGCGTCCGTCAGCACTTTTGCCGGCTGGCGCAGGAAATAACGGTAAAACACGTCATAGGCCAGGACGTTTTTCACATAGCCGCGGGTTTCCGAAAATGGAATGCTCTCAATAAACGCCACCGCGTCGATACGTCCGGCGCTGTTGCCAAGCCAGGTGGTCACCCGGCCCGGGCCGGCGTTATAAGCGACGCTGGATAATATGCGGTTGCGGCCGAACATCTGATAAACATATTCCAGGTAGGTGGTGCCCAGTTCGATATTGGTCTGCGGGTCCAGCAGCTGGCTGGTATTCATATAACTGCTGATATTGAACATCTCGGCGGTATGCTTGGCGGTGGCGGGCATCAGCTGCATCAGGCCGGCCGCGCCCACCGGCGACAGCGCCTTGGGATTCCAGGCGCTTTCCTGGCGGGCGATCGCCATGGCGTAACTTTGGCTGATGCCCTTATCGTCGGTGGCGCGGCGGAATTCATTATGCCAGGCCAGGGGGAAACGCTCTTCCAGATGGTCCCACAGCTTGCCGGAAATGGTGGCCTGCACGCTCAGGTCGGGCCATTGCTGCTCAAAGGCATAACGCGCCAGGCCTTCCTGTTCCGGCCGGCTAAGGCTTGCCACCAGTGAGCTCCACTCGGTCCTGGCCAGGTCGTCCATATTCCAGTACATCAGCTCGCGCACGCGGGCGATTTCCGGCCGTTTGGTCAACGCCGGGGCCGGCGCCACCGCGCGCGCCACGTTAACCACATAGCTCACGCCCAGTTCCTGCGCCGCGACCATGGGATAAAAACCACGCCCCTGCATCAAATCGCGCAGAATCGCTTCGCCATCGCTTTTGCGGCCCTGGTTGATAAGCATTACCGCCCGCCAGTAGCGCCATTCTTCTTTCTGACCGGCGTCCTCCGGCAGACGGTCCAGCCAGGCGGCCACCGCGCGCATATCCCCCTGCCCCAGCGACATGCGAATGCGCCGCTCAAGCAACGAGGTGGAATGGCCGCGCAAAATGACGTTGTCGCGCCAGGCGGCCTGTTCCGGCGTGGCATCGTTACCCATCAGGCGCCAGGCGACGCTTTCCTCGAGATCGAGGCGGGAGCCGGCGTCCATTTTCTGCAGCCTCACCAGGGTGGGCAGCATGGCGCGGGCATTTTCCACGTCATCACGGGCCAGGCGGGCAAAGGAAATTATGGTGGCCTGCCGGGTCAAATCCGTCGGGCCCACGCTTCGGGCAAACCCTTCCAGGGTCGCGGGGTTATCCTGTAGCGCCGCCAGCGCGCTGCCCATGGTTTGGTATTCAATCGGCAATTGTTTGGACAGCGCGTTCACCAGGTTGGTGTTGTCCTCCTTCATGGCCAGACGCATGCGCTCAAGGATCGCCAATGGCCCGCGCTGGCCGGCCTGATCCCAGACGCTGAATAATTTGTTGCAGCTTTCCGGCAGCGAGTGACCGTTGAGCCAGATGTCCTTGGCACCGTCCCAGGCCGCCTGCTGCGCGCCGGTGGCCCATTTGGCGTAATAAAAATTACAGCGCGCGGACACCGGTTTCGGCGGCTGCGGGCTGAACGCCAGCAGCCCCTGCCAGTCCTGGCGCCGGGCCAGTTCATTGACAAAGCGGGCCGACAGCGAGCGCGCCGGCGTAAGCGTAGGGTTGGCGTCCATAAAGGCCTTGACCTGCGCCGTGCTCGCCTGGGAAAGGTCCTGCGACAACGCCCGATATTCCAGATAAGGATATAGCGGGTAATCACGCAGGGTCGGCATCAGCTGCGCCACCACATCCATTTGGTTGCCGTCCCATGCCTGCTTAACCTGTTGATAGCGCTGGCGCTGCGCATCGACTGAATCGGCGCGCGCGCCGCCGGTTGCGGCCACCAGGCCCGCCAGCGCGCAGACCAAACCCGCGCCGGCATACCGCCATCCGTCCACCTTGACCATATCCACTCTATCCTCAGCGTAATCTCTTGTTGCCGCGTCCTTTTTCGGGCGCCGGCGCATTCGTTCGGATGGTTAAGCATCCGGTTGCTGCCTCCATGCTAGCTAAGCGGCACGGTCTATGCCAGCGGCAGCGGCGACAATCGTCATTATTTTAGCTGTTATCTTTTTTTAGCGCGGATAATAAGCGCAAAGCGGGCCGGCGGCGGCGACGGCAGCGCGCTGGATCACATTACTGATTTTTAACCGTATCGAACGCGGGTTGCCCCTGTACCCGGTTCTGGGGTTGGGTTACGCTGCGCAACTGAGCACGCAACGCGTAACTGTATATATACCACGGGCATGCCGCCCGTGGGCTGTGACCCTCGCCTGTCTGCCCCCGGTTTAAAAGAATTGCAACCAGCGAATGATGTTTGCAACAAGCATGCTTTAAGGTGATGGAAAGTGAAATTGAAAAACAACCTGTTACTTCTCTTTTTGAGTTTCTTGGTTTTATGCATACTTGTGGTGACGTTACAGGAAATTGGCATTTGGACCGGGCATGATTGGATCGCTCATTTCCAGAGAATGATTTCGTTAAATAACGAATTGGCGCACAATCAGTTCCCGCCCTTGTTTGATTATTGGTCGCCGGGACAATTCGGCTACTCGTGGCAGCTTTTTTATCCGCCGCTGACCTCCTTACTGTTTTTGGCGGCGAAAGCGCTGACATTTAATTCCGCCGATATCATTAACCAAATGAAAATGGTGTATTTCCTCATTTTCATCATCGCCTTTTTTTCGACCTATTATGCCGCTAAACGAGAGCATTCGTCTTCGTCGGCCGGGTTGTTATGCGCCATATTATTTATCACTTCCGGATATTTCCTGACCAATATATATGTTCGCTTTGCCTTGGGCGAAAGTCTGGCCATGTCGCTGATGCCGCTGTTTATCAGGGGCTGCAGCTCGCTTATCCACGATCGCAGGGATATATGGCTGCTGCCGTTTAGCGCCTTGGGCGTATTTTTGTCCAATATTCCAAGCGTCGTGGTGCTTTTCCTGTTTTTCGTTTTATTTTGCCTGCTCAACGCCCGGGCTCTATTTATAAAAGCCAATATGGCTTTTTTCCTGATGTCTTTTCTGATCGTCGTCTCGATTAGCGCGTTTTATTGGGCGCCTTTGTTTTATCATATCCAAAATTCAGATATTTTCGCCACCAGTGGAAAGCTGCTTAAGTACGACGACCTGTTGAAGTTCAGCAGCGGCCTGACGGAAACCCTGCTGTCGCTTTCCTCCACCTACGGCGTATCCGAACCCGGCATGTTCTTGTCGGTGGGCGTGATTCAACTGCTGCTCGCCTTGGCGTACCTGATATGGGGTAAATCCGGCGCCGCGAAGAAAATGATCGTTATTTCCTTATTATTTATCATTGCCACTACCCACCTGATACCCTGGAATAAAATTCCCGATAGCGTGCCGGTGTTGAAATTAATCCAATTCCCGTGGCGGTTGCTGTCGTGCGCCACCGCCGTCATCGCCTTGCACGCATCGGGCATGCTGGCGGCGATGATGGCGCGTAAAAAAGCGCTGGTCATGCTACTGGCCTGCCTGAGCATCGTGGGGATGTATCCTCTTATCCACAAAGCCTTAAGCGTGCGTTATCTGAATGTGGATACCTCCTCTCTTTATGATGATTACCTCAATAATTCCAACGTGCGCCCCGAGAACTTCGATCATTTAAAGATCAACGATTTCGCCTTCTTCGCCAATCCCAAGGCAACTTTTATCGGCACCACCTATAAAGAGGGTTATCCGGAGATGATCGTCCGGTCGCAGGGGACGCAAACCGTTACCCTGCCCTATATTTTGTATGCCGGATATTATCTGCTGGTGGACGGCAAACGCACGGAAACCGTCCGGCAGGACAGTGGGCTGGTCGGCGTGGTGCTTGACGACGGCGAGCATATCGTCACCTTGGCCTATCACCGTTCCATCGTCATCATTCCCGGGATCGTCAGCCTGTTGTCTTTGCTGGTGACGGCGCTGTTTTTCACCCGCCGGCACGACCGGGTATGCGCGCTGTCGGCGCGCGGCGGCAACATCTCCCGGTGATGGCTGGGATCGCGCGCGAAAACGGGCTAGACTGGACGCTTATCCATTGCGACACTTGGCGGCACTGCCCGTATATGCTCCCCGAACGACGGGGGCATGGCTAAACCAGATAGAAAGAGGTTGTTAACAACGTGGCTCAATACGTCTATACCATGCATCGCGTCGGCAAAATCGTGCCGCCGAAACGTCATATCCTGAAAGATATTTCGCTCAGTTTCTTCCCCGGCGCCAAAATCGGCGTGCTGGGCCTCAACGGCGCCGGTAAGTCCACCCTGCTGCGCATCATGGCCGGCATCGACCAGGAAATCGAAGGCGAAGCGCGTCCGCAGGCGGGGATCAAAATCGGCTACCTGTCACAGGAGCCGCAGCTTGATTTGGAACAAACCGTGCGCGAGGCGATTGAACAGGCGGTAGGCGTCGTGAAACAGGCGCTGACGCGTCTGGACGCGGTCTATGCCGCCTATGCGGAACCGGATGCGGATTTCGATAAGCTGGCGAAGGAACAGGGCGAACTGGAATCCATCATCCAGGCTCATGACGGCCATAACCTGGATAACCAGCTGGAGCGCGCCGCCGACGCCCTGCGCCTGCCGCCGTGGGATGCCCGGATAGCCACGCTATCCGGCGGGGAACGCCGCCGGGTGGCCATTTGCCGCCTGCTGCTGGAAAAACCGGATATGCTGCTGCTCGATGAACCGACCAACCATCTGGATGCGGAATCGGTGGCCTGGCTGGAGCGGTTCCTGCTGGACTACGAAGGCACCGTGGTGGCCATTACCCATGACCGTTATTTCCTCGATAACGTGGCCGGCTGGATCCTGGAGCTGGACCGCGGCGAGGGCATTCCCTGGGAAGGCAATTATTCGTCCTGGCTTGAGCAAAAAGACGCTCGCCTGGCACAGGAAGCCTCAACGGAAACAGCGCGGCGCAAATCCATCGAGAAGGAACTGGAGTGGGTGCGGACCAATCCCAAGGGACGCCAGTCAAAGGGCAAGGCCCGTCTGGCGCGCTTTGAAGAGCTTAACAATGTGGAATACCAAAAGCGCAACGAGACCAGCGAGCTGTTTATCCCACCGGGACCGCGCCTGGGGGATAAAGTGCTGGAGGTGGAAAACCTGCGCAAATCCTATGGCGACAGGCTGCTTATCGATAACCTGTCGTTTTCAATCCCCAAAGGAGCGATCGTCGGTATCATCGGCCCGAACGGCGCCGGTAAATCCACCCTGTTTCGCATCCTGTCCGGCAAGGAACAGCCGGACAGCGGCACGGTTACGCTTGGCGATACCGTGATCCTGGCCTCGGTGGATCAGTTCCGCGATAGCATGGACAACAGTAAAACCGTTTGGGAAGAGGTGTCCGGCGGCCAGGATATTATGCGCATCGGTAATTTTGAAATGCCGAGTCGTGCTTATGTCGGCCGCTTTAACTTCAAAGGGGTGGATCAGGGTAAACGCGTCGGTGAACTGTCCGGCGGCGAGCGTGGCCGGCTGCATCTGGCCAAACTGCTGCAGGTGGGCGGCAATATGCTGCTGCTGGATGAACCGACCAATGACCTGGATGTGGAAACCCTGCGCGCGCTGGAAAACGCCCTGCTGGAATTCCCCGGCTGCGCCATGGTGATTTCCCATGACCGTTGGTTCCTCGACCGCATCGCCACTCATATCATCGATTATCAGGATGAAGGCAAGATAGAATTCTTTGAGGGCAACTTCACCGAATACGAAGAGTGGAAGAAACGCACGCTGGGCGCGGAAGCGCTGCAACCGCATCGCATCAAATATAAAAAGATGTCCTGATACCGCCGGCTGTGGACGGCCCCCGCCGCCAAGGGGGCCTCCAATGATAGAAAAAACCTTTCACAGCTGAATCCGGATGTGAAGCACGCAAGCCTTGGGGGGGCGCCGGGCCTAGCGCTGGCCCAGCATGTGGCGCACCAGATCGATACACTGCAGGAAGCGCTGGTCGTAGTCGGGCTCGTCGATGCGCACGAAGGGAATATGATTGGCGACAAGCAGGTCCTCCAGCAGTCGCTGGAAACCGTCCCGATCCACGGGATTGCCCAGGCTGCGCAATCCATCCGCCACCCAGGGGGTGTTATTTTTTAATAAAATCACCAAATCAAAACGGTACTCGTCAATCATCGCCTGGACAAAAGGATGCTCGCGGCCATGATAGCGTTTGCAAAACGCCTGGCTGGTGACAAAATCCGTATCGATAAACGCCACCTTATTGGCATATTTAACCGCGAAGTCAATATATTGCGCCTGGCCCAGGGCAATCTTGTCATAATCGGAATACTGCAGCGCCATTTCATCGCCGCCCAGATGGGAGAAGATATATTCACGGCCATATTCCCAGGCGCTGCTGGTGTTGAAGATATTGGCCAGCTTGTTCACCATGGTGGATTTGCCGCTGGACTCGCCGCCGATTAACGCCACGGTGCGCACAAAAAACGGTTTGACCTCCGTCGGGATATATTCCCAATAACGGAACGGATCCTGGCGGATCTGCTCGCCGCTGATGGCCATAAACGACCGGTTGGGGTCCACCAGTATGGTTTCGATGCCCAGATGCTCGCGATAACGCGATACATCCCGCGCTTCACTCGAATAGATAAACCCCGGCGCTATCCCCTTTTCGTTCATAAAAGAGGTAATGCCCCGGCTCCAGACATCCCAGCCGTGTGGATAAGGCTCCATGCCCTGCTCGTTAAAGGCGTGGATATGGATATTCTTCTGGTATTTAAAGGTCTGTAGCAGCCAGCGCAGCCTGTCGCTGACGGTGGGCTGCTGCGACATGGCGCTGTCTTCAAATAATTTGCGATCGCGCGGTTCGTCGTGGCCGAGGATCACGTGCAGTTCGTCCACCTGGCTGCACGCGCGCTGGATAAGGTAGATATGACCGGTATGCAGCGGGTAGAATTTGCCGAAAATAACGCCGACTTTTTTTTCCCTGCGCGGAAACTCCAGCCCGAGAAAACGGTGGATGGCTTCCAGCTTTTGCGCGCTGGGACTTTTGATTTTAGCGTTGAGCAACTGACTCAGGTAGCCCTTGGTCATGCCGCTGGCCTCGGCGACCTGCTGCAAGGTACATCCCTGTTGTTTAATCGCACTCTTCAGGTAATCGAATGACGACATAGGCCTCCCTCTTATGGCTTAAGCAAAAACCCGCATGGCGCCACCGGCGCAAAACCGCCGGTTATTCAAGCTCGGCAAGGATATCCAGCGCGTCGGCCAACTTTTTAACGCCAAAAATCTGCATATTGTCCTGCGCTTTTTTCGGTACATTGGCATAGGGCACGATGGCGCGGCGAAAACCGTGCTTGGCCGCTTCCGCAATGCGCTCCTGGCCGCTGGGCACCGGGCGGATCTCGCCGGCCAGTCCCACTTCGCCGAATACCACCAGATCGCTTGGCAACGGGCGGTCGCGCAGGCTGGACACCATCGCCAGCATCAGCGCCAGGTCGGCGCTGGTCTCGGTGACCTTGACGCCGCCGACCACATTGACAAACACATCCTGATCGGCCATTTGCAAGCCGCCGTGACGGTGCAGCACCGCCAGCAGGATCGCCAGGCGGTTTTGCTCCAGGCCCACCGCCACCCGGCGTGGATTGGCAAGCATGGAGTGATCCACCAGCGCCTGGATTTCCACCAGCAGCGGACGGGTGCCCTCCCAGACCACCATCACGCTGCTGCCGGGCGTCATCTCATCGCCCCGGCTCAGGAAAATGGCCGACGGGTTGCTGACCTCCCTTAACCCCTGTTCGGTCATGGCGAACACCCCCAGCTCATTCACCGCGCCAAAGCGGTTTTTATTACTGCGCAGGGTGCGAAAACGGGAGTCGGAATCGCCGTCGAGCATGATTGAGCAGTCGATACAGTGTTCCAGCACCTTGGGGCCGGCCAGGGAGCCGTCCTTGGTAACATGGCCGACCATCAGGATCGCCACGCCCTGGGTTTTGGCGAACCGGGTCAGGTAGGCGGCGGATTCCCGCACCTGCGACACGCTGCCCGGGGAGGACTGGATATCCGCCATATGCATGACCTGGATGGAATCGATCACCATCAGGCGCGGTTTTTCCTCGGCGGCAATCAGGCAGATCTGCTCGATGCTGGTTTCCGAGAGCATATTCAGGCCGCCGGTGGGCAGCGCCAGCCGGTGCGCGCGCATGGCGACCTGCTGCAACGACTCTTCGCCGGTGACGTACAGGGTTTTCATCTGTTCGGACAGCTTGCATAAGGTTTGCAGCAACAGGGTGCTTTTACCGGCGCCGGGGCTGCCGCCGATTAAAATGGCGCTGCCCGGCACCACCCCGCCGCCCAGGACCCGGTCGAATTCCTTGAAACCGGTGGAAAAACGGGGCAATTCCTCGGGGCTGATATCCGCCAGCCGGCGCACCCGGCTGGCGCCGGCCTCGCCGGAATAGCCGCTGAAACGGTCGTTACGCACGGCGGCGGGGGTTGACGCCACCCGCACCTCGGTGATGGTATTCCAGGCTTCGCAGGCGCTGCACTGGCCCTGCCAGCGCGGATATTCCGCCCCACATTCATTACAGACATATGCCCGTTTCGCCGCTTTAGCCACAATAGCCTCGCAGATGAGAAAATAACGCGGCGAGCCTTACGGAAAACATGGCCGCCGCCTAGCGCTCTTCATTTTTAAGATTGCCGGTCAGGATACACAGCACCCCCAACAGGTCCGCGTGGCGAATAATCACCTTGCTCTGTTCATTCACCTTGGGCTTGGCATGATATGCGATACCCAGTCCCGCGGATTGTAGCATCAATAGGTCATTGGCGCCGTCGCCGATAGCCACCGTCTGGTGCAGCGGAATGCCCAGCCGTTCAGCCAGGGTGGTCAGCGTGCGGGCTTTACGGGCGGCGTCGACGATGGGGCCCACCACTTCACCGGTGAGCCTGCCGTCGCTAACGCCCAGTTCATTGGCCACCGCCGCGACCAGGTGGAACCTGTCGCGCAGGGCGTCGGCAAAATAGGTAAACCCGCCGGAAGCGATGGCAATCTGCCAGCCCAGGCCGTGCAATTTGGCCACCAGTTCGCCCAGGCCCGGCATCAGCGGTAAACTATCGCGCACCTGGCGCAGGATATCCGCATCGGCGTCTTTCAGGGTCGCTACCCGGTGACGCAGGCTGGCGGCGAAATCCAGCTCGCCGCGCATCGCGCGCTCGGTCACGGCGGCGACTTCCTCGCCCACGCCCGCCAGCCTGGCGATTTCATCAATACATTCAATCTGGATGGCGGTGGAATCCATATCCATGACCAGCAGGCCTGGCGCGTGCAGATGCGGCGTTTTGCCAAACGGCGCGACATCCAGTTCCATTTCATGGGCAAGCGCGACGGCCAGGGCGCTAAGCGCACCGGCCAGCCTGACCACCTGATAGTCTTCGACGTGCCAGGCGGAGACGATGACCATCGCCCCGCCCAGGCGGCGCTGAAAGCGGGTGAGGACAAACTTGTCCAATGATTTGCCGTACAGCAGCCAGCCGGTGTGGCCTGCCCGGTAATCCAGCGGCATCACTTCATCGCCGCTTAATGACATCGGCAGACCCGGCCACTGGGAAATCCCGGCGGGGAGATCGCAGTACGTCAAACTGATAGGCATCAATCACTCCTGTAGGCATGGATAACCGGCATGATAAAACATCGCGCATCAAGCTATCCTATCGTCGGCGCTTCTGGCAACATAAAGCGTTCAGAATAGTAAAGGAATCCCATGCTCCGGGCCAGACTGTCGTTTCGTTTACACCGCACCGCCATCGTGCTTATCTGCGTGACGCTATTGGTCATCCTGATGCAGGGCGCCTCCTGGTTCAGCCTGAGCCATCAGATGGCCCGTTCGGCGCAGGTCGATGAGCTGGCCGGGACCCTGATTGGGCAATTGGCCGGACAACTGGCGCCGCTGATGGCCGACAGCGGAGAAAACAATACCCCCATCCAGTCGATACTGGACCAGCTCACCCAGGGCAGCCGCATCCTGGACGCCAGCGTATACGGCATGGACGGCGGCCTGATCGCCCGCGCGGGGGAAAACATCAGCGTGCGCGATCGGCTGGCCATCGAACACCAGCGCGCCGGCAGCTATTTTAACCATCAGTTGGTGCGCACCATTGCCGATAAGGACGGTCCCAGCGGTTTTATACGCCTGACCATCGATACCCATGTGCTGGAAACCGAAGCCAAACAGGTAGATAACACCACCAACCTGCTGCGCCTGATGATCCTGCTGGCGCTGGCCATCGGCATTATCCTGGCGCGCACCCTGTTGCAAAACCGCCGCAGCCGCTGGCAGCAATCCCCTTACCTGCTTACCGCCAGCATGCCGCTGGTCGAACGCAAAGAGGACGAGAACGACGGCGCTGCCCCCGCCCCGCCTGAAGAAACGCCGCCGCGTGACGCGGGCGCCCGCTAAAGGCGCAAGCGAAAACAAAAGCCACGGCAATGTGCGCGGTCACAGGCGATAACATCTGTCTATCGCCCGTGCCAGGCCCGGGCGAACTATGCCGCGTCGCCGCGCAGCACCGACTCCAGCGCGATTTCGATCATCTCGTTGAACGAGGTCTGGCGGTCGGCCGCGCTTAAGGCCTCGCCGGTACGGATATGATCGGAAACGGTACAGATGGCCAACGCCCTGGCGCCGAATTCCGCCGCCACCCCATAGATGCCGGCGGCTTCCATTTCCACGCCCAGTACACCGTATTTCTCCATCACATCAAACATCTGCGGATCGGGGGTATAAAACAGATCCGCCGAGAACAGATTGCCGACGCGCACATTGACGCCCGCCGCGTTGGCCGCGTCCACCGCATGGCGCAGCAGGTCGTAATCGGCGATGGCCGCAAAGTCATGATCCTTGAAACGCATGCGGTTCACCTTGGAATCGGTACAGGCGCCCATGCCGATTACCACATCGCGCACGTTGACGTCGCCGCGCAGCGCGCCGCAGGAGCCGACCCGGATAATCTGTTCCACCCCGAACTCGGTAATCAGTTCCTTGGTGTAAATGGAGCAGGACGGGATACCCATGCCGTGGCCCATCACTGAAATGGCCCGGCCTTTATAGCTGCCGGTATAGCCCAGCATGCCGCGAACGTTATTGACCTCGCGCGGCTGCGTGAGAAAGGTCGCGGCGATGTGCTGCGCCCGCAGCGGATCGCCGGGCATCAGGACCACATCGGCAAAATCACCTCGTTCAGCGTTAATATGCGGCGTCGCCATAGTGTTGTTCCTTTTTATAAAATTGTCGTTGTCCCGGCCCGCGCCGGGATTGGCAAAATAATGAATACCCTTATGCCGGCAGGATGGCTTTACCATAATCCATGGGCGTCAGGTCAAAATAGGCCGCCACCGTCTGGCCGATATCCGCGAAGGTTTGGCGGTGTCCGTAAGATCCCGGCCGCACGGCGGGGCCGTAGATTAACACCGGGACGTGCTCGCGGGTATGATCGGTGCCGGGCCAGGTGGGATCGCAGCCGTGGTCGGCCGTCAGGATGATGATATCCTCGCCGGTGACGCGCGCGAGCAACTCCGGCAGGCGGCGATCGAACAGTTCCAGCGCCGCCGCGTATCCGGCCACGTCGCGCCGGTGGCCGTAGGAAGAATCAAAATCGACAAAGTTGGTAAAGACGATGGTGTTATCGCCCGCCAGCGCCATTTCCCGCAGCGTGGCGTCAAACAGGGCATCCAGTCCGGTAGCCTTGATTTTTTTGGTGATGCCCACCTGGGCGTAGATATCGGCAATCTTGCCCACGGACACCACCTGCCCCCCCTTCTCTTCCACCAGTTTTTGCAACACCGTGGCGCTGGGCGGTTCCACCGCCAGATCGTGGCGATTGCCGGTGCGCTGGAAATGACCCGTTTTATCGCCGGTAAACGGCCGGGCGATCACCCGTCCGATATTATAGCCGCCGGCGGTAAGCAGCTCGCGAGCGAGTTCGCACAGATCGTACAAACGCTGCAGACCGAACGTTTCTTCATGGCAGGCTATCTGGAAAACCGAATCGGCCGAGGTATAAAATATCGGCTTGCCGGTACGCATGTGTTCCTCGCCCAGCCGATCGAGCACCACCGTGCCGGAAGAGTGGCAGTTGCCCAGGTATCCCGGCAGCCCGGCGTCCGTGACCAGCCGATCCAGCAGTTCCTGCGGGAAGCTGTTTTCCCGATCGGGGAAATAGCCCCAGTCGAACATCACCGGCACCCCGGCTATTTCCCAATGGCCGGACGGGGTATCCTTGCCGGAGGAAATTTCGCTGGCATAGGCATAGGCGCCGATAATGTCCGCGTCGCGATCGAGTCCCGGGGGAAAACGCCCGGTGGATTCCTCGGCGGCTTTGCCCAGCCCCAGGCGCGAGAGGTTAGGCAGCGTCAGCGGACCGCTGCGGCCCTGGTTCACCACCCCGCGCTGGCACTGCTCGGCAATATGGCCCAGGGTATCCGCGCCGCTGTCGCCGAATTTATCCGCGTCCGCGGCGGCGCCGATGCCGAACGAGTCGAGCACCATGATATAGGTACGTTTCATTATCTTCTCCTGCTGATTGACCCGCCCGCCGGGTAGCGGCCACGGCACGGCGGATCATAAAAAATCGTATTTGCGCCGGCGGGCGATGCTGCCCGCCGGCAAGGCCCCGCGACGTCAGTCATTGGCCTCGATACGCCGGTAAATGACCGGCAGGGCCTGCGGCGGCCGCGCCGTGATGGTAATGGCCGCGCTCACCGCCTCGGCCGCCTGCATCCAGCCGGCTTCGCTGGCGGCGTGGATATTCGCCAGCGGCTGCCCGGGCTGTACGGCATCGCCCAGGCACACCATGTCGGTCAAACCGACGCTATGGTCGATGGCGTCGGTGACGCGCCGCCGCCCGCCGCCCATCGCCACCACCGCCAGGCCCAGCGCGCGGGTGTCCATGGCGCCGATAAATCCGGCTTGCGCGGCGAACACCGGCTTGCTCAGCATGGCTTTCGGCAGATAGTGATCACAACGACTGATAAAGTCGTTCGGCCCGCCCTGGGCCGCAATCATGCGCCCGAAACGCTCCGCCGCTTCGCCGTTATCCAATACCTGACGCAACCGCGCTTTCGCCAGCGCATCGGTGGCCGCCAACCCCGACGACACCATCATTTCACCGCACAAGGCCATGGTGACCTCATACAGCCTGGGATTGCGCTGTTCGCCGGTGAGAAAGCGCACCGCCTCGCGCACTTCCAGAGCATTGCCGGCGCTGGAAGCCAGCACCTGGTTCATATCGGTCAACAGCGCCGTGGTCTTGCATCCCGCGCCGTTGGCGACGCCGACGATGGCGCGCGCCAGCGCCTCGGATTGCGGGTAATCGGGCATAAACGCCCCGGAACCGACCTTCACGTCCATCACCAGCGCATCCAGGCCCTCGGCCAGTTTTTTAGCCAGTATCGAGGCGGTAATCAACGCAATGGAATCCACCGTGGCCGTGATGTCGCGCACGGCGTAAAAACGTTTATCCGCCGGCGCCAGTGAATTGGTCTGGCCGATAATCGCCACGCCGACCTGTTTTATCATGGCGCGGAAAGCCTGATCGTCGGGGAAAATATTCAGTCCGGGGATCGACTCCAGCTTATCGAGCGTGCCGCCGGTATGGCCGAGCCCGCGCCCTGACACCATAGGCACGTAGCCCCCGCAGGCGGCAATCATCGGCCCCAGCATCAGCGAGGTCACATCGCCCACGCCGCCCGTGGAATGTTTATCCACCACCGGCCCGTCGAGCGAGCTGTTCTTCCAGTTCAGCACATGGCCCGAGTCGCGCATCGCCAGGGTCAACGCCACCCGCTCCCGGATATCCATATCATGGAAAAAGATGGTCATCGCCAGGGCGGCTATCTGTCCTTCCGAAACGGTATTATCACGTACGCCATTAATGAAAAACCGGATCTCTTCTTCATTGAGCGGCTCGCCGTCGCGTTTCTTACGAATAATTTCTTGTGCCAGGAACACGGTTACCCCCTACAAAACAATAAGCGGCTATCGCCTGAAAAAAGGGCAGGCATCATTAAAGCCATGGGGGTACCCGGGCGGCGAGATCCATCAGGCCCGGCGCACGGCGGACCGCAACGGTTAAATCAATCATAAAACTCTCCAACTTTCCGGTTTGCCCTGATGACAACCGGCTTTGTAAAAGGGGCGCTATGGCTATAGCGATAACGCGCCGTAACGTTGGCGAGCGGACTTGGTTCCATGAAGAAAGACCCGGAGCGATGGCAATTTCCGGGCGTTAAAGATCCTTCTCACCGCATAAGCCTGAATCAAAGACGCAGGGTAAACGCATCCTGCCTTACGCGCTGGCGCTATTTTTTCACAATCGGCGATAATAAGCTGCTTAAGGATTGAGATTTATGCGTCCGATCCCGATTATCAACGGGAAAATTTTGCTAACGGCAGGGTAAACCAAACAAATCCAGGCTATTGCGGTATATTATTTCGGCGATTTGCTCCGGCGGCTCCGGCCTGAGCTCGCATAACGACGCAAAGGTCACGCGCAGCCGCTCGGGACGATTGGGCTGCCCCTGGAATCCGGACACCGGCATATCGGGCGCGTCGGTTTCCAGCAGCAGGCGGTTTAACGGCAGCCTGGCCATGACCCGGCGCGTTTTATTGGCGCGCGCGTAGGTGATGGTGCCGCCGACGCCGATGTAATAACCCAATTTGATAAACGCCGCCGCCTGCTCATAGCTGCCGGCAAAGCCATGCACCACGCCGGTACGCGGCAGGTCATGGCGCCGCAGGATGTGCGCCAGCCGGTCGTGGGTGCGTCTGGAATGCAGGATAACCGGCAGGTCATGGCGGCCGGCTAATTGCAACTGGGCCGCCAACAGCGCTTCCTGGCGCGCCATCATGGGCTCCGCCATATAATTATCCAGACCGATTTCCCCCACCGCCACCAGCCGCGGATGAGGCTGGCGCAAATGATGCGCCAGCAGCGCCAATCCCGCGTCGTCATGGCGGGTAATGGCAATGGGATGCATACCCAGCGCGGCGTACAGCGCGTCATGGGCGTCGGCCAATGCCAATACCGCGGCAAAGCGCTCCGCCTCCACCGCCGGCACGATGATATGCCGCACGCCGACCGCGGCCGCCAGGGCGAGGCCCTCGGTTTCGTGCCCGCTGAACGGGGGAAAATCAAAATGACAATGGGTATCGATAAAGACCGGATCTATCATGGCGAATTTACCTGCGCATGCCTGGCACATCAACGTAGCGGGAGTAAGGGTAAATAGTAGCATCTTTGACACGAGCGGGAACCACGGCGTGGCGCAACAGGCGCAGCTCAAGGCAATCTCAAGGCAATAAAGGAACATCGGGCGACGCGGTAGGGGCGGGGAATGGCGCACTCGCGCGCAGGGACGGACAGGCGCTTGGAAAACGCTCCGGAGAGGTCGTCGACGTCGCGCTTGATAACGCTTGTCGCCTTCCTCCCCGGATAATAACCTTTACTGCCGGTTACCGCTTAACGGGCACAGGCCCGTTGATAACGCCTATAAACGGCGACGTCCGGTAAACAGGCTTATCAGGAACAGGATAATACCGACCACAAAGACTATTTTAGCCGCCCATGCCGCAGTACCAGCCAAACCACCGAACCCTAACGCTGCCGCAATCAAGGCAATGACCAGAAAAATAATGCCCCAACGAAACATAAGCTTCTCCTTACCCAAATGATGAAAATACAATTCTCGTGTTACCGGTAAACAGGGCCGTCAAGCATCCCGTACCGGTTTAATGCTATTGGTTTTGCCGTGCGCGGTACCTCTTTGCGTCGCACCCGGGCAACGCAAAGCGAATCTGACCGTTGGTTCTTATTGAGATTAGTACTTAAGATCGTTTTTGACACTTTTCACGCCGTCGACCGCTTTGGCGACGCTTTCGGCGCGCGAGGCTTCACGGGCATTTTTCACGGTGCCGCTAAGTTGTACCACGCCATCGGAGGTTTCAACCTTCACCTTGCGCGACGGGACAATACTGTCGGCGAGCAGCTTGGCTTTAACTTCGCTGGTAATGGCGGTGTCGCCGGCATAGGTTTTCACCGATGCATTGGTGGTTTCCTTGACATGCAGCTTATCGCTGACCGAGGTCACGCCTTCAACGGATTTGGTGGCGGTCACTGCGCGTTCGGCCTGGGTCTGGTTAGTCACAAAACCGCTCAGCGTAACCACGCCATTGCTGGTTTCCACCGAAATATCGGTGCTGTTGATGCCCTTGTCGCCAACCAGCGCGCTTTTCACCTTGGCGGTCACCGCACTGTCGCCCATATAGTTCGAGGCTGTTTTCATCGAGCCGTCGATTTTGGCGCTGGTGCTGTTGGGTTCGGTCTTGATGGTATCGTTGGCCATCGCGCCGGAAGCGGCCAGTATGGAACCTAAAACCACAGCCGTAAGCGTTTTTGTCATCTGGATCTTATTCATTGATGTTTCCTTTTTACTTGCCACCCGAATCAGGGTGTTGTTGCCACAAATGTGGCCGGTCTAATAGCCTCCCGTAACAACCGGGAGAGCAGCCAAAAAAGCATAAATACTGTTCTTAACGGATAAGGAACAGCGCATCATACTGATTTACACGGTTTTATTAGCTTATTTAACCGCTCCGTCAGAGACAATTTAACTATAGACCAGAAATAACAAATTGCATGGTTATCGCGGAAAAAAACGTTAAATCCGATGATTAAGCAAGGATTTAGGAACATTCCGTCCCCTTCCCGGACGCGACGGCGCAGGCCACGGGAGCGGATATCGAGGCAAAGCGGGGGCAATCGTTACGGCGCCCCAACCGGTCGGTCGGGGGCTCGGGAACGGCCGGTGAACCGGCGCGGGCGGTGATTAATGTTCGCGGGTCTTGTGGAAGCTGACGTCCGGGTAGCGCTCCTGGGTCAGGTTGAGATTAACCATGCTCGGGGCGATATAAGACAGGTTATCGCCGCCGTCCAGCGCCAGGTTCAGCTCGTTCTTTCGCTTGAATTCCTCGAGTTTTTTCACATCCGCGCATTCGACCCAGCGGGCGGTGGAGACATTAACCGATTCATACAGCGCCTCGACGTTGTATTCGCTTTTCAGGCGCGCCACCACCACTTCAAATTGGAGCACCCCAACCGCGCCGACGATCAGGTCGTTGTTGGTGAGCGGACGGAATACCTGAACCGCGCCCTCTTCCGACAGCTGGACCAGCCCTTTGAGCAGTTGCTTTTGCTTGAGCGGATCGCGCAGGCGGATACGGCGGAACATTTCCGGGGCAAAGTTCGGGATACCGGTAAATTTCATATCCTCGCCCTGGGTGAAGGTATCGCCAATCTGGATGGTGCCGTGGTTGTGCAATCCGATGATATCGCCGGGGTAGGCTTCTTCGATGTGCGAGCGGTCGCCGGCCATGAAGGTCAGCGCATCGGCGATCACCACATCTTTGCCCGTCCGGACCTGGCGCAGCTTCATGCCGGTTTCATAGCGTCCGGACACCACGCGCATAAACGCCACGCGGTCACGGTGTTTCGGGTCCATATTGGCCTGGATCTTGAACACAAATCCGGTGAATTTTTCTTCATCGGCGGAAACGACGCGGGTGTTGGTCTTGCGCGGCAACGGCGGCGGCGCCCATTCCACCAGGCCGTCCAGCATATGATCCACGCCGAAGTTGCCCAAGGCGGTACCGAAAAACACCGGGGTCAGCTCGCCGCGCAGGAAAGCCTGTTCCTCAAACTCATGGGATGCGCCCTGGACCAGCTCCAGCTCCTCGCGCAACTGCGCCGCCAGATCTTCGCCGATGGCCAGGTCGAGATCCGGGTTGCGCAGCCCCTTGACCGTACGCACTTCCTGAATGGTGTGGCCTTTACCGGTCTGGTAGAGATAGGTCTCATCCTTGTAAAGGTGATACACCCCTTTAAACAGCTTGCCGCAGCCGATGGGCCAGGTAATGGGCGCGCAGGCGATGCGCAGCTCATGTTCCACTTCGTCGAGCAGTTCCGTCGGATCGCGGATATCGCGATCGACCTTGTTCATAAAGGTCAGGATCGGCGTATCGCGCAGCCGGGTCACTTCCATCAGCTTGCGGGTGCGATCTTCGACGCCTTTCGCCGAGTCGATGACCATCAGGCAGCAGTCCACCGCCGTCAACGTGCGGTAGGTGTCTTCGGAAAAATCCTCATGTCCCGGGGTATCGAGCAGGTTTACCAGGGCGTCCCGGTAAGGGAACTGCATCACCGAGGTGGTGATGGAGATGCCGCGCTGTTTTTCCATCTCCATCCAGTCGGATTTGGCATGGTGGCTTGAGCCACGGCCCTTGACGGTACCGGCGGTAAGGATGGCGTGCCCGAACAACAGCACTTTTTCGGTGATGGTGGTTTTACCGGCGTCGGGGTGCGAAATAATCGCAAAAGTGCGCCGTGCCGCAACTTCCGCGGCGTAAGTGGCATTCTTCATCTTCTGTTTCTCGATGGATACATACAAATTATGGGCTGGATCGCTGGTGCTAGATTCTACATGGAGAAAGTGTGCATTGATAGTGCGCGCGCCGGCGCGCGGCGGTGCGGGTCACCCCAGGGGCAACGCCATGATGATGGCATCCTCGCGCCCGACGGCGGCCGGGTAATAATCGCGGCGCACCGAGACATCGTTAAAGCCCAGGGACTGATAAAGCGCGATGGCGGGCTGATTGGATTGCCGCACCTCCAGCCATAACGTCAGGATATCGCGGCGCTCCAGCTCGCCTATTAAATATTCAAGCAATGAACGGCCCAGGCCGCGGCGTTGGAAATCCGGATGGACGGCAATGTTAAACAGCGTCGCCTCATCCAGCACGGTTTGGGTAATGGCAAACGCCGCCAGGGTATCACCGACGGTCAGCTTGAGATTCAGATAACGCTCGCCCTGGTTGCTGGCAAAGGTTTTCGGCGTCCAGGGGAATGCGTGGCTGGCCTGTTCTATATGCCAGGCGGCGGTAAGATCAGCGACCGTCAGCGGTGAAATCATGTTCATAATGACAAATTTGCCGCCATAAATCGCGTTTGGCCGCCGCGTTGCCCAGCAGGTCAGCCAGCGGCGGGGTGGAAAGGGATACACCGGACAGGGCGCTCGTCGCCTCGCGCCCGAGCCACCAGCTATGGCAGCGGGTGCCTTCCGGCAGCATCGCCACCTGTTCAGGCGTAAGCGGATACAGCTGGCCCGGCGCGAGATCCAGGCTGCGCGCCACATCGCCCACCAGCGGGTGGTCGACGGGCGGCAAGGGGCTGGCGACCAGCAGCAGGCGCACGCCGGCGGGCAAAACCACCGCCACTTCGCCCTGCAGGGCCGCGGGGCGTCGCAGCGCCCATTGCGTGATGCCCAATTGCTGTAACTGCCAGTCTCGTCGTGACGTCATTCTCATCCTGTCCGCGGTAGTTGCACATCAGTCCATCGCACATCAGGCGATAAAGTCCATCGAACATCAGGCAATAAAGCACTATACTCCCCGCTCAGATTAATGAGGAGCCTTTGTCGCATGTCAGTATTAACACCAGCCAGTGAAGTCATACTTCGTCACGAGGACATTTTTTCCGATAAGCGCGTACTGTTCGCCGGCGATGTGCAGGATCTGCTGCCCGCGGAACTGGACGCCAAAAACGTACGTGTCCACACCGCCTGGTATCACCACTGTCTGGCACTGCGCGACAAAATGGACGATGAGTCCGTGCAGTACGGCCTGGTCGCCGACGCGGAATTTATCCGCGAATGCGATACTTTACTCTATTTCTGGCCTAAAAATAAACCGGAAGCGCAGTTCCAGCTGACCAACCTCCTCGCGCTGCTGCCGATAGGCAGCGACGTCTTCGTGGTGGGGGAAAATCGCAGCGGCGTGCGCAGCGCCGAGCCGTTCCTGGCGCCCTACTGTCCGTTGGTGAAGATCGATAGCGCCCGCCGCTGCGGTCTGTACCACGGCCGGCTGGAGACCGCGCCGCACTTTGATGTAGAGTCCTACTGGGGCGAATATCAACTCAATGATCTCACGGTGAAAACGCTGCCGGGCGTGTTCAGCCGCGACGGCATAGACAGCGGCAGCCAGCTGCTGCTCGCCACGTTTGATCAGCCGCTCAGCGGCGAGGTGGCGGATATCGGCTGCGGCACCGGCGTGCTGGCCGCCGTGCTGGCCAAACGCTATCCGGGCGTCAAATTGACCCTCGGCGACGTGCACGCCCCGGCGCTGGCCGCAAGCCAGGCCACGCTCGAGGCCAACGGCCTGACGGGCAACGTGGTGGTCAGCAATGTGTATTCAGCAATGCCGGGACGTTTTGATCTGATTATTTCCAACCCGCCGTTCCACGACGGCATGCATACCAATCTGCAGGCGGCCGAAAACCTGATCCGCGGCGCGTTGGCCCATTTACGCATCGGCGGGCAGCTGCGCATCGTCGCCAACGCGTTTTTGCCCTATCCGGCCTTGCTGGATTCCATTTTCGGCAGCCACACCGTGCTGGCGCAAAACGGCCGTTTCAAGGTGTTCCAGGCGGTTCATACCGTCTCGCGCGGCAAGGATAAGGACAAAGCCGGCAAGCGCGGCTGACCGGCGACAAGCCCGCCGCCGCGCGCACCAATGCGGCGGCGGCGGTTTTTTTTGCGCTAAATACCCGCTTTGGTTTAAATAATTATTGACGTTGACGCTAAAACCTCTAGAATTCGCCTCCGTGGTGGCAGGGCTTATGTCTTGCCCGTGCCGGGCGATGGTGGCGGAATTGGTAGACGCGCTAGCTTCAGGTGTTAGTGTCCTTTCGGACGTGAGGGTTCAAGTCCCTCCCTTCGCACCAAACACAACCACGTTACACTATGAAAAGATGTTGCCGGATTGAACGCGATGGTGGCGGAATTGGTAGACGCGCTAGCTTCAGGTGTTAGTGTCCTTTCGGACGTGAGGGTTCAAGTCCCTCCCTTCGCACCAACCGGGAACCAGAACCCAAGCATGCCGTACCCTGGTACGGGCTGTCCGTTCTGAATAACAGATTTCAAGTAAAAGCATAAGATGAATAACCTGCGATGGTGGCGGAATTGGTAGACGCGCTAGCTTCAGGTGTTAGTGTCCTTACGGACGTGAGGGTTCAAGTCCCTCCCTTCGCACCATATTCATCTTGTCATGTACCGCGGACCACAATGCCAGGGCCCCGCGCTCCCAAGCTCTCCCGCCCGCCATTTTCCCCAGTTCCGAATTCACCCTTCTCTGCGGGTGACAGCAACGGTTAAAGCTGTTAAATTATTCTAATGTTTTAGCCATACATTCATAATAACGATACTAACTCATTAATAATCATATTTTATTCAAAATCTTTGTCGTCTGTAATTGCCATCGTAGACAGCCGGGGCTTAAAAGTTAAGACATGATAAATACTTACAGCTATGAAGAACTCCGCAGGAGTAAGCTTCGCCTGTCGTTGCTATTATTTTTGCTGCTTAATATCGCTTTTTCGGTTTTTTATGTCGCCACGGCTTTGAATAATACCCATTCTCCCACACCGCCTTCCATACTGGTGGCCCTCATTTGCGTAATTACTTTAATTATGAGTAATTACAAAGTGAAAAATTATGCTCATCAACTGAATGTTTTTGCAATTATTATCGGTTTGCTCTGGGCATGGCATATCGCCGTACGCTACAACCAGCTGCAGCCCGCCGAAAACAATTTTCTCCTGTTTAGTTTGATGATGGTATTTTTCATCAGCGCAATTTCGCTGGCCGATTATTTCACGGCACTCTGCCTGCACAGCCTGCCGCCGGCGCTGATGGTCATCGCATTGGATCAGTTTCATCACATCCTGATATTGCTGTTTACCATTGCGCTGCCGCTGGTGAGCTTCACGCTGCACAACCTGATGCAAAAACGCAGCGAGGTTTTTATGGCCGAGCTGGTCGCGAGGCTTAGCGAAGAGCGGGAAAAATTCAGCGACCTTAGCATGATAGACCCGCTTACCGGCCTGTTTAACCGCCGCGGCCTGCAGAACAAGCTCAGTAACCTGACCGGCAACGGACCCACCAGCCATTACATCCTGCTGCTGGATATCGACCATTTCAAAGCCTACAACGACAACTACGGCCATACCATGGGCGACAAGGCGCTGGTGGCGGTGGCGGTGGCGATCCGCGATGCGGTGCGCTCCCGGGATATCGTGGTGCGCTACGGCGGTGAGGAGTTTCTGATACTGCTTATCGACGTTGATGACAACTATGCCCTCACCTGCGCTGAAAATGTCAGGCAGGCGGTGCTGGATTTAAAAATTCCGCATTTATTTAATGATAAGGTTTCCACGACCGTAACGCTCAGCGCCGGGATCGCCGTTATGGCCGACAGCGATATTGAGGCTTCGCTCACCGCCGCCGACAGCGCGCTATATCTGGCCAAAAGCCGTGGCAGGAATTCGGTGGAAATCGCCACCTTAAAATCCTTTGAGCAAAATAGCCAACCGGCTGAATCCTGATATTAGTACCCGAGGCGTTACGTAAAACCAGGGTCCGCTTTTAATTAGCCAAGCCGTGGGGCAGGTCTATTTTGCCAAACAATACCTCAGTATTATCCTATCGGCCCGCGGCCTTTATAGAACTAAAAATCCCTGATTTTATCAATGACCGGGGCATATATTATATGCCGCCATTAAACAAACTTGATAGCCCGCCAATACGGCACTAGGCTTAGCACTAGGCTTAAACAGTTCTTTATTCGTCTAACGGAGGAAGGATGAGCAAAAAAATCGCAGTCTTGATCACTGATGAATTTGAAGACGCTGAATTTACCTCGCCGGCCCAGACCTACCAGCAGGCCGGACATCAGGTCATCACCATTGAGAAGAAAGCGGGCAATACCGTCACCGGCAAGCGTGGCGAGGCCAAGGTAACGATCGATAAGTCCATTGACGAGGTCAACGTCGATCAGTTCGACGCCTTGCTCTTGCCCGGAGGCCATTCGCCGGATTCACTGCGTGGCGACGATCGGTTTGTCGATTTCACGCGGGCGTTCGCCCAAAGCGGCAAGCCGATTTTCGCCATATGCCATGGACCGCAGCTGCTGATCAGCGCCGATGCGGTACGCGGCAAAAAAATGACCACGGTAAAAGCGGTAGTGGTGGATTTAAAAAATGCCGGGGCCGACTTTTTTGATAAAGAAGTGGTCATTGATAACGATACGCTGGTCACCAGCCGCACGCCGGATGATTTGCCGGCATTCAATCGCGAATCGCTGCGTATTCTTAACAAGAAATAACCAGCGCAACGCGCTGCCCCCTTCAGGCCTGGCGGATTTCCAGGCCTGCCTTATCCTCGTCATCGCCGCGCAGCCAGCTGAGCTTGGTGCCGAACCCGAGCTTGTTATTCGTCAGCTTGATTTCATCGAGCCGCAAACGCCATATCGGCGAGGTGGCAAGCTTGGCCAACGGGAAGCGGGCGGTATATTGCCGGCGCGCCACCTTGGCGGCCTCGCCGATAATCTGATTAACCTCGCCGCTGTACTGTATTCCCTTGATAAGGCTTATGGTAATGGTTTGATCGCTGATAGTGCCGGCCACATGTTGGTTATCCGCCAGCAGGATGCCGTGGCGGGTGGTATGATCCGTCAACATATACAACGACATATCAGGTTCGTTCAGCACATAGAAACAGTTGGCGCACCATAACGTCTGCGCGTCGCCGGTGCAGAGCGTTAAAACATGCTGTTTTTTCAGGTATGCCACGATCGCTTTCAGGGGGTCGTCCGTTTGCACGATAATCTCTTATCCTTTATAAGGTTAAAACCAGCATATCGCCACGCGTTCTTGCCTGTCCACTTAATTATACGCAACTGTTGCCGACCGAACACCCGGCGTCGCCGGCATTGACATCATCCTTTACGCGCGGCGGCTAAAGTAGTTACCATCATAGCCGTTTACGGTCATATTACCCACGGGCTCTTGGGCCGAAGGGCATTTTTTCGAGAAAAGCAGTTTATCTGTGTAAGGCGCATCACCATGACCCTTTCCTGGCATATTTACCTGATACGCACCGCCGCCGGCGCCCTCTATACCGGCGTCACCACCGATGTGGCACGGCGTCTGGCGCAGCACCAACGCGGCGACGGCGCCAAGGCGCTGCGCGGTAAAGGGCCGTTGATTCTGGTCTACCATTGTCCGGCCGGCGACCGGGGCGCGGCATTGCGGTGGGAATATCGCATCAAGCGGCTGACGCGGGCGCAAAAGGAGCTATTGGTCGCAAGCCAGTCCCCCACGCTTGAGGACATATGGCCAAGCCTTTAGCCAAACAGATCTTACGGCGGCGGCTATCGTGCGTGCGATTGGCGCACGGCCGCGCGTCACGGCGCCAGTTGATCAAACGGTTCGGCGTATACCACCTGGCCGCTGACACCCTCCAGCGCATCGTCCGCCAGGGTAAACAGCTGGAAAGCGGCTTCCGCGCCAGGCCAGCGGCAATGCAGTTGCGAACGCGCGGCGGGGATGAAACCCAGGCGTGAATAATAGTCCGGCGCGCCCAAAACCACCACCGCGCGGTAGCCGAATTCGTTCAGCGTATCCAGTCCCTCATAGATCAGCTGCCGGGCGATGCCCTGCCTGCGAAAATCGGCGTCCACCGCCAGCGGCGCCAGTCCTACCCACTGGCAATCCTCGCCGCCAATCCAGACCGGGCTGAACGCCGCATAGCCGATGACCCCCCCGTCTTCATCGGTGGCCACGACACCCAGGGTCAGCAACCCATCCTCGCGCAGGCGGCGAATCAGCTCCGCCTCGGCGTCTCGGCCGAAGGCACGGCGCAGCAGGCTGTCGATCCCCGGCGCATCAACCGGTATTTCCACGCGTATCAGCACGGTTGGGATACGTGGATGCGCTCGGCATCCGCGTCCTCTTGCAACCCGGCCTGAATAAAGGCGGCCATCTGTAGCAACGCCACGCGCAGCAGGCGCGGCATGGTGTCCAGATCAACCGAATCCATTAAATTTTTCACATACAGGCCAAGCTCGGTGTCGCCTTCAATGCGCAGCCGGCGCTGGAAAAATAACGTGTCGGGATCTTCCTTGCGGGCGGCGATAAGGATCAAATCGTTGGCGTTGCCGCTAAAGCTGACATCGGCCCGCGCCTGACGACTGACCTTTAGTTGTTCATTTTCGACGGTCATATACCATACCAGCGCGATATCCATGACCTCGATCCTAAGCCAACGTCCGTCCAGGAAAGCCAGCTCGCCCTCGGCCAGCGCCGCGCGAAACTGCCAGCGCAGCGCCTGTTCCAGCACCTGGCGCTGTAACGCGAACGGCGTCAGTTTGATTGGCAAGCGCAACAGCGACGGCCCCCGGCGCACCAACTGTGCTCGTAGTTTTTCCAACACTGTTTCTACTCCTCTAAACGAATCTGCGTCTATTTTGCCACAGTGGTTAAAACCAGTCGGGGTCTACATCAATAATTTTATAAGAAAGATTACTTATTTAAGCATAGCCGTCGCGGCATTAAATGCCGTCATTACGCCATAAGCTGCCTCAAATCAAACTTTCCCCGGCCAACCTTATTTAGAATTACCAAAACGGCCACGCATCATTTTCCACTAAAACAATCTGTTGGCTAATATTCTTTTACCGCCCCGCGCCCCGGCGCCAGGCCCAAGACGCTATTTGGGAACTTTATGGAGCTGCTCTGTCCCGCCGGGAACCTTCCGGCACTCAAGGCTGCCGTCGACAACGGCGCCGATGCCGTGTATATCGGCCTGAAGGACGATACCAACGCCCGTCATTTCGCCGGCCTGAACTTTACCGATAAACGTCTGCAGGAAGCACAGGAGTATGTGCATCGCCACGGGCGCAAGCTGCATATCGCCATCAATACCTTTGCCCACCCGGACGGTTACGCGCGCTGGCAACGCGCCGTGGATATGGCGGCCCAGGCGGGGGCGGACGCGCTGATCCTGGCGGACCCGGCCATGCTGGAATACGCGGCCGGGCGTTATCCACAGATTGAGCGTCATGTCTCGGTGCAGGCGTCGGCCACCAACGAGGCGGCCATCCGCTTTTATCAACAGCATTTTGACGTGGCGCGGGTGGTGCTGCCGCGCGTGTTGTCGATGCATCAGGTAAAACAGCTGGCGCTGACCAGCCCGGTACCGCTGGAAGTATTCGCCTTCGGCAGCCTGTGCATCATGGCGGAGGGGCGCTGTTATCTCTCTTCTTACCTGACGGGGGAATCGCCCAATACGGTCGGCGCCTGCTCGCCGGCGCGTTTTGTCCGCTGGACGCAAAACGGGCCGGCGATGGAATCGCGCCTGAACAATGTTCTTATCGACAGCTACGGCCCGGATGAGAACGCCGGCTACCCAACCCTGTGCAAAGGCCGCTATTACGTGGATGGGCAGAAGTACCATACGCTGGAGGAGCCGACCAGCCTCAACACCCTGTCGCTGCTGCCCGAACTGCTGGCGGCCAATATCGCCTCGGTGAAAATCGAGGGACGCCAGCGCAGTCCCGCTTATGTCAGCCAGGTGACCAAGGTATGGCGCCAGGCGATCGACAGCTGCATTGCCAATCCCCAGGCGTTTGCGCCGCGGCCCGAATGGTCCGAGGCGCTGGGCGCGGTATCCGAAGGCACGCAAACCACGCTGGGCGCCTATCATCGGCGCTGGCAGTAACAGGAGAACCGACATGAAATATGCTTTGGGGCCGGTGCTCTATTACTGGCCGAAACCGGATATCGAGGCCTTTTACCAGGCGGCGTGCGACAGCAGCGCCGATATCATTTACCTGGGCGAGACGATTTGCAGCAAGCGCCGCGCCATGAAAACCGGCGATTGGCTGTCGCTTGCCAAAGCGGTGGCGTCATCCGGCAAGCAGGTGGTGATATCCACGCTGGCGCTTATCCAGGCGCCGTCGGAATTGAGCGAATTAAAGCGCTATCTGGATAACGGCGAGTTTTTGCTGGAAGCCAATGACATCGGCCTGACGCAGCTGGCGGCGGAGCACCGGCTGCCGTTTGTCGCCGGCCCGGCCCTGAACTGCTATAACGCCTATACCCTGCGCATTCTGCACCGCCAGGGCATGGTGCGCTGGTGCATGCCGGTGGAGCTGTCGCGCGAGTGGCTGGGCAATATCCTCACGCAGTGCGATGAGCTTGGTTTTCGCGGCCGGTTTGAAGTTGAGCTGTTCAGCTACGGTCATCTTCCCCTGGCGTATTCCGCCCGCTGCTTTACCGCGCGATCGGAAAACCGGTCGAAGGACGAATGTGAGACCTGTTGCATTAAATATCCACAGGGGCGGGAGGTGCTGTCGCAGGAACAGCAACCGGTTTTTGTCCTGAACGGCATCCAGACCCAAAGCGGCTATTGCTATAACCTGATTAACGAGCAGCCCTCCATGCAGGGATTGGTGGACGTGGTGCGGCTATCGCCGCAGGGGCTGGACAGCCTCGCCATGCTGGAGCGTTTTCGGGCCAACCAGCAGGGACAACAGCCTCTGGCCCTGGCCAGGCAAAGGGACTGCAACGGCTACTGGCGGCGTATCGCCGGGCTGGAACTGGTGGAGTAGCCGGCTCCCCCAGGCGCGCGTCGCGGTTTTAGCGTGTATAACCCTACAAATATTAGTAGTTTCGGAAAACGGCAATTTGGGTAATACTCATAGTTATCATTAGCCCGCAAAGCTATGGGCTACGGCTGACTGTGAGTTTACTTATGATAAAACAACGTCCCATCGCTTTTTCACTGCTCGATCTCTCGCCGGTGCCGCAGGGCGCCTCACCCCGGCAGGCGTTTGAGTGCTCGCTGGATTTAGCCCGCCACGCCGAAGCCTGGGGTTATCATCGTTACTGGGCGGCCGAACATCATAATATGACCGGTATCGCCAGCGCCGCCACCTCGGTATTGCTGGGGTATATCGCCGGCGGCACCACGACGTTGCGGGTAGGCTCCGGCGGCGTGATGCTGCCGAACCATTCGCCGTTGGTGATTGCCGAGCAGTTCGGTACCCTGGCGACCCTGTATCCCGAACGTATCGATCTGGGACTGGGCCGCGCGCCGGGAACCGATCAGCGCACCATGATTGCCCTGCGCCGCCATTTGGCCGGCGATGTGGATAATTTCCCACGCGACGTGCAGGAGCTGCTGGGGTATTTCGACGACGTCAAACCGGGCCAGCCGGTACAGGCCGTGCCGGGCCAGGGTTTGCACGTGCCTATCTGGCTGCTCGGCTCCAGCCTGTACAGCGCCCCGCTGGCGTCGGCGCTGGGACTGCCGGTTGCCTTCGCCTCGCACTTTGCGCCGGATCAGCTATGGCAGGCATTGGATTTATACCGCCGCAACTTCAAACCGTCCGCTTCGCTGGAACAACCCTATGCCATGGTGTGCATCAACGTCGTGGCCGCCGACAGCGAACGCGACGCGCGATTCCTCTTTACGTCCATGCAGCAGCAGTTTATTAACCTGCGTCGCGGCCGGCCAGGCCCGCTGCCGGCGCCGGTGCGGGATCTTGACGCGTTGTGGTCGGAAGGCGAACAGTACGGCGTGGAGCAGGCGCTGCGCATGTCGGTGGTGGGCGACCGGGAACAGGTGCGTGCCGGACTGCAGGCAGTCATCGATAAAACCGGCGCTGATGAGCTGATGATTAACGGCCAGATTTTCGACCACCAGGCCCGGCTGCGCTCGTTTGAGCTGGCGATTGCGGTGCGGTCGGAACTGACGGTTTAGGCATGTTATAAGGCTCAACGGTTGCATTTATTACGCCATGCCCGCGAAGCCGCTTTTCCATCAGCCATAAAAAAACCCGCCGCGGCGCTGAGGGATCCCCAGAAACTAAGCGGGCTATAGGACGGGCATAGAGAAATATGATCTACTGATTGTTCCACCAAGTCAGGAGATCGACTCTATGCCCGTTCGCTCATTATGCCAGAAGTTTTTTCGGGGTGCTTTAGCCCCGCTTCAT
>NZ_DASWOM010000006.1:0-85441 GCF_036398755.1 Acerihabitans sp.
GACGGGTTATGGTTAAGATAGTCGCGCCACAGCACTTCGGCGATGTCCGCCATGCCCATCGGGGCGCCGGGGTGGCCGGATTTGGCTTTTTGTACCGCGTCCATGCTCAGCGCGCGGATGGCGTTGGCCAGCTCTTTTCGGTTTATCATCATAGTGCTCCAGGGTCGTTACAGTCCCGCGGCCAGCATCGTTTCCAGCTTATGCTGGTCGACAGCAAACAGCCGGATGCCTTCCGCCAGTTTTTCCACCGCCATGGCGTCCTGATTGTGCTGCCAGCGGAATTCCGCTTCGGTCAACGGATCGGGATGGGGCAAACACCGGGTCGGAGGCGTCAGTTTTCGCGCAATCGGCGCGTCGTTTTTTTTCATTTGTTCCAGCAGCCCCGGCGCGATGGTCAGGCGATCGCATCCCGCCAGGGCCAATACCTGTTCCAACCGGCGAAAGCTGGCGCCCATGATGACCGTGGGGTAACGGTGCTCTTTATAATATTCATAAATCGCCCGGACCGATTTAACGCCGTTGTCCAGCTCCGCATCATAGACGGTGTCGGGCTGTCTGGCCTGATACCAGTCGTGGATGCGCCCAACGAAGGGAGAGATAAGGAATACGCCGGCTTCGGCGCAGGCGCGCGCCTGGGCAAAGGAAAACAGCAGCGTAAGGTTGCAGTTGATGTGTTCTTTTTCAAGCTCCTCGGCGGCTCTGATCCCTTCCCAGGTGGCCGCCAGTTTGATCAGGATTCTGGATTTATCGATTCCCTGTTCCTGATACAGCGCGATCAATTTCCGCGCTTTGGCGATGCACATGCCGCGGTCAAATGACAGGCGGGCGTCCACTTCTGTTGAAATCCGGCCGGGGACGATGTTCAGTATTTCCCCGCCGATGCTTACCGCCAGCTTATCGCAGGCGTTAAGCAGCCGGGTTTGCTGGGTTCCCCCTTGCCGGCGGGCATAATCCAGCGCGCCGTCAATCAGCGCCTGGTATTGGGGCAACGCGGCGGCTTTGAGGATTAACGAGGGGTTGGTGGTGGCGTCCTGCGGCTCGAATTGCCGGATGGATTCAATGTCGCCGCTGTCGGCGACCACCACGGTTAATTGCTTGAGTGCGTCTAACTGGTTCATTTTGTACTCCTTTCCCGGCTCTCCTGGCGGCGGGCCGGTATGATTTTTCGTGATGCGATAATGGGGCGAGCTTATTTGGCCGATTGTTGCTGTTCGTAATAATCAATCTTCGCTACTTTCGGCGCCGATCTGCCCCCATCAAACTCGGATTCCAACCAGGCCTCGATAATGCTTTTTGCCAGTTCGGGACCAATCACCCTCGCGCCCAGGGTAATGATCTGCGCATCGTTGCTTTTGCGCGCCCGCTGCGCCGAGTAGGTATCGTGGCACAGCGCGGCGCGGATCCCCGGCACCTTATTGGCCACGATACTCATGCCGATGCCGGTGCCGCAAAGCAGAATCCCGCGCTGATGTTTCTCTTTTTTTATGGCGCTCGCGACCTGGAATGCGACATCGGGATAGGTCTCTCCTTCTTGTCCCCCGGTGTAATCGGTGACGGAAATCTGACGATCCCGGAGAAAGGCGACCAGCACGTTTTTCAGTTCAATAGCGGCATCATCTGCCCCTATGGCAATGGTTGGCATAAAATACTCCTTAATGAAAATTTATAAGAATATAAACCCCTCAAGGGGGATCATTAAGTTAAGATAACCACAATTAAACATATGTTCAATACCTGTTCATTTATATTTTACAATGGGACCAGGTATTTAGTCGATATAGTGAGGTTAATCACATAATAAATGCCGTAATCTTGCCGGTTTTTGCTTTTGTAGGCGTTTTTTGAGCAAAATCACACTTTTAGCAGCGGTTTATCGGCAATATATCGCCTAGATGTGATTGTTCATATGTTTTGTTTGTATTCTTATGCTCAATCGGAGCATTCATATTCAGGTGAAGATGAGGTCATGATGAACAGGATTATTAACGACCCGGATCATGTGGTGGAAGATGCCATACAAGGATTCCTGAAAGCCTATCCGGAATTTTACACCGCGACTGAAAACCCACGCGTTCTGAAATATCCGCACGCGCCGCTCAAGGGCAAAGTGGGGATTGTTACCGGCGGCGGCAGCGGCCATGAACCGGCGTTTCTGGGTTATGTGGGCAAAAATCTTATTGATGCGGTGGCGATTGGCGAAATTTTTTCATCCCCGACCGCCGGCGCGTTCCTCGATGCGTTCAAATCCGCCGATGGCGGCGCCGGGGTAGCCTGCCTGTACGGCAACTACGCCGGCGATAACATGAACGTCAAAATGGCGATAAAAAAAGCCACCGCGGCGGGCATTCGGGTAAAAACCGTGGTGGCCAATGACGATGTGGCCTCCGCTCCCGCCAATGAAATTGAAAAACGACGCGGTGTGGCCGGTGAAATCCTGATGTGGAAGATAGGCGCGGCCGCGGCGGCGACGGGTTATGATCTGGACGCGGTGATTGCGGTGGCGCAAAAGGCCATTGACCAGTGCCGCTCAATCGGCACCGGCCTGAGTTCCTGCACCATCCCGGCCGTGGGCAAACCCAATTTCCATATTGAAAACGGCATGATGGAAATCGGCATCGGCCACCACGGCGAACCGGGGGTTGAGGTCTCGCCTGTTCTGTCCGCGTCCGACATGGCGCAGGCCATGCTGAATCTGGTCCTTAACGAACATTCCCTGGAGGCGGGCGATGAGGTGGCATTGCTGATTTCCGGTCTCGGCGGCACCCCGATAATGGAGCTTTATATCTATTACGCGGAAATTGAAAAACGTCTCAGCGCCCTGGGCGTCAGGATCCATCGCCGCTATGTGGGCAACTACTTCACCTCGCTGGAGATGATGGGTGTGACGTTAACGGTGATGAAACTGGACCAGGAATTAAAAACCTTAATCGATATACCGGCCCAATCTTTGGGTTTGACGCAAGTGGAGTAACTCATGGCAGAACAAATTTCAACCCAGTATGGTAGTGAGGTGGTGGCGGATCTGGTGGACGTAATAGTCGCCAACCGGGAATACCTCAGTGAAATCGACGGGGCAATCGGCGATGGCGATCATGGCATTAATATGTCCAAGGGGTTCTCCTTGTGCGGTAAGGCTATCGAAGGCCACCGGCTGACGTTCGCCCAGGCGTTTGACGCCCTTTCCGACGCGCTGATGGAAGGTATCGGCGGCTCCATGGGGCCTCTTTACGGTAGCCTGTTTATGGGTATGGCCGACAGCGCGCGCGATCGGCCGGCCCTGGATAAAAACGCCTTTTCAGCCATGCTGCGCGCCGGCCTGAGCGGGCTGCAGGATATCAGCAGCGCCGGCGTCGGTGATAAATGCATGATGGATACCCTGATCCCGGCGGTGGAACGTTTTGAACACGCGGTGGCGCAGGGTGAAAGTTTCAGCCAGGCGCTGGCGGGGATGAAAGAGGCCGCAGCGCGGGGCCGCGATTCCACCCACGATCTGGTGGCTAAAATCGGCCGGGCCAGCCGTTTGGGCGAGCGCTCGCGCGGCGTGCTGGATGCCGGGGCGGTATCTTGTTGCCTGCTGTTGACCCGGTTGGCAGATTCGGTGGAACGACGATTGGAAACCGTGACGGCATAGCCTGGGCGTAAGAGCGGGCTTGTGATTTTCTACTCCCTCTTTCACAATGGCGGGAGTTAGAACCTGCAGGCTTGCCATGAGGACATGGGTGACAGATGGAAAAACAAACGATATTCCAGGATAATGAACTGCTGACTGAAATTGCCGTTGCTTATTATCAAGATGAAATCACCCAGGAAGAGATAGCAAACAAATTCGGCATTTCGCGCATTAAAGTCGGTCGTTTGCTAAAGCGCGCCAAAGAAGAAGGCATTGTCGAAATTACCGTTCGTTATCATCCGGTATTCAGCTCCAGGCTTGAACAACAGATGAAGGAGCGTTTCGCCATCAGCCGGGCGCTGATTGCGCTGGATTACCAGGATGAAGATGAACAACGCCGCCAGGTGGCGGCCCTGGTGGCCAATTACCTGGCGCTGACGTTAAAAGACAGTATGGTGCTGGCGGTGGGACAAGGACGCAATGTCTCTGCCGTGGCCGATCATATCGGCCAGGTGCCGGACAAAAACTGTCGTTTTATCTGCGGGATCGGCGGCACGCATCGGCCCGGAGACGCGATCAATGCCGATCATATCAGCCGCCGGCTGGCCAGAAAATTCGGCGGCGTCAGCGAAACGCTCTATGCGCCGGCTTATGTTGAGAATCGTGCGCTTAAACAAGCGTTTATGCAGAACGGCACCATAAAAGAGACGCTTGACCGCGCCCGCAAAGCCGATATCGCCCTGGTGGGCATCGGGGACATGAATGAAAACAGCTATATGGTCAAGCTGGGCTGGTTTACGCCTCATGAGATTATCGACGCCAATCTCAATCAGGGCGTTATCGGCGATATTGCCGGTTACGATTTCTTCAACGCCCAGGGGATCCATGTGGAAACCGTGATGAGCGATCGGGTGATCGGCCTGAGCATCGAGGAACTGCGCAATATTCCCTGCGTGATTGCCATCGCCTCCGAGAATACCAAGGCGCTGGCGATTCTCGGCGCCTTACGCACCGGTGCCATCAATATCATCGCCACCAGCGCGCAGAATGTACGCACCATTCTCAATTTATCGCAGTAATCCCTACCGGCCGCGTCGATGTCCACCCGCGGGGTGGGTTTCGCCGCCGTCCCGCACCGGCGGCCGGTGCCGCCTCGATTAAATTTTACCGCTCCCGGCCTGGGTAGGGAACAACATCGCCCTATGTATTGTCTGTACTGTAAGTACTTTGATAAAAAACAGCATTTACAGCGGGAGATATGATGCGCAGGACTCACATGTTACTTTTTACGGCGGGACTGTTGGCCGGCGGTTTAAGTCTGGCTGGCCCCGTACAGGCGCAAGACGGTCAGGGAACCGCCGCGCCGCAACAGGAGCCGGCGCCCGCGCAGCAGGAAACGGCGCCATCGCAACAGGAAGCGGCACCGACGCAGCCAGGGCTTGCACCGCCCCAGTCCCAGGCCGCCACGCCTCCGTCTTACGATCTCGACAAGATTGTTATCGATGACAAAGAGCACCAAATCGGCGATACGGTACCGGCTAAATACCTGACCAAGCAGTATGAAATCGTCGAATGGCAAAAACGCCATTTGCCCGCTCCGCAAGACAACAGCCACTGGACCTATGCCAGCGGCAATTATCTGATGATTACCAATGATACCGGCAAGATCCTCAAAGCCGAGTCGGGCGACATCTTTTTCAGTAATAATTGATTTTCCCGCACGGCGGTTGCTATAAGCGGAAGCTGGAGACCAGTTTTTCCAGCACCGCCGACTGATCTTCCAGGCTGTTGGCGGCAATGGAGGATTCGGTCACCAGAGCGGCGTTCTGCTGGGTGGTGGTATCCAGCTCGCTAATGGCGCGGGCGATTTGTCCAATACCGTGGCTTTGCTCTTCCGAGGCGGAGGAAATCTCACCCATGATATCGTTGACCCGTGATACCGAGGCGACGATCTGCTCCATGGTATCCCCGGCCTGGGCCACCAGTTTGGTCCCTACGTCAATGCGCGAGACGGACTCGCCGATCAGTGCGGCGATCTCTTTCGCGGCCTGTGAACTGCGCTGCGACAGATTGCGCACTTCGCTGGCCACCACCGCGAATCCACGACCTTGCTCACCGGCGCGCGCCGCTTCCACCGCCGCGTTAAGCGCCAGGATATTGGTCTGAAAGGCAATACTGTTAATAACGGCGGTAATATCGGTGATTTTCTGCGAACTTGAAGAGATATCGCCCATGGTCGCGACGACATTTTTCATGACTTCACCTCCCTGATGGGCATTTTGCGTGGCTTCACCGGCAATCTGGCTGGCATGTTTGGCATTGTCGGCGTTATTTTTCACCGTCGAGGTCAGCTGTTCCATACTGGCGGCGGTTTGCACCACGGCGGCCGCCTGTTGTTCGGTGCGTGAGGAAAGGTCGGTATTGCCCAAGGCTATCTTGGCCGCCGACGAGGCTACGGTGTTTACGCTATCGCGCACATCGGAAATGATATGGCGCAGTTTGGCGTTCATGCGCGCCATGGCGGCGGTAAGCTGGCCCAGTTCATCATGGCTTTCGGGGGTTATCGAGGCGGTGAGATCGCCATTGGCGATGCGTTCGGCAACGGCCAGGTTGCCCAGGACCGGACGGGTGATCTGCCGGGTGATATACCATGACACCAAAATGCCGAAAACCACCGCCAGCAAACCGATGATAATGGTAATGCTAGACGAGTTGTAGGCCAGCGCATCATTTTTTTGCTTCACAATATTTATAATAACTTTAACCGCGGCGCTGCTTTTATCGCCGGCGGTCTTGACGTCATTTTCCGCACTATTTAAATCCTTGTAAACGGTATAATAAGTTTGGCTAGCATCCCTGTATTGGCCAAAGTAGCGCCAAAAAGCATCAAGAGCAGGTTTTTTTTCCGGCGAGAGACTGACTGCCAGGTCGTTATATTTTTTCTCGGCATCCGCATAGTTTTTTTGTATCAAGGACCAGGCGTCATCGGTTCCTTTTAATTGCAAATTGAATGTATTGTCCTTGATTAAAATAAAAGCCAATACAAAATCATTGAGCTGATTATCCATATCGGTGCCAAACGTTTGGTTCAGCAGCGCGGTTTTAAAAGGTCCGATTGCGTCCTGGTTCTGAAGTTCGTCCAGTTGGGCGCGGACAGCCACCATTTTTTTTGAAGAAACACCCATTTTTTCCAGCGATTTATTAAAATCCCCGAGATAGAGGGCAATATTATCCAGGCTTGCCATCGATTCTTTATCCCAGGACAACGCCTGGGCTTCGCGGGTGAGCCTGGTGGCGTCATCGATAAAGCCGGCCATGGTCTTACGCACCGCTTCGTCGGACGAATAAAGATATTTAATGCGGTTGACTTTAACCTGAAAAACATCAATGTTTATATTATAAATAAGATTGGTCTTTTCATAAATATCGCGTATTCCTTTAAATCGTTGCACGCTCCATCCGGATGCGATAACGACCAATAATAATACAATGCCAAAACCCAAAAAAAGTTTATGTGACACTTTGATGCCATTTGTTTTTTTTAGTAAACCGGTCATGTTTTTTTCCATATAAAATTTATACATACCAATAATGTAATGCGTAAGATAATTGTCTAGCCTAACTATCGGCAATTTTTCCTGCTTCTTTAGACTCTTTTAACCATGATGAGATCTCAGGCGGCAAAATGCCGGAATGCATTTATCCGGCTGATGCTTGCGCGAAAAAAATAAACCTGTGGCAGTCACCGGATCGTGCTGAATGCCGCGTAGGGGCATATAAAAAAATGGCGGCGTTCGCTGTGCATATGCCTGGATATAATAGGGCAATATTCTAAGGCAATATTCACATCAAACGCCCAACTCCGACAGGAGTAGCTATACTAAGGGCTGTTGCTGAACAACTCGGAGGATACAAATGACTATTCATAAACACGGGCAGGCACACTGGGAAGGCGATATCAAACAGGGTAAGGGCGCCATTTCCACGGAAAGCGGCGCGCTAAGCAGCCAGCCCTATGGCTTTAACACCCGTTTCGAAGGTAAACCCGGCACCAATCCCGAAGAACTTATCGCCGCCGCGCACTCGGCCTGTTTTTCCATGGCGCTGTCGCTGATGCTGGGCGAAAAAGGATACGTTCCCGAAAGTATTGACACCAAGGCCGATGTTTCGCTGGATAAAGTGGATGGCGGTTACGGCATTACCAAAATCGCCCTTGATAGCAGCGTGGTGTTGCCGGGGATTGATACACAGGCGTTCGACGCCATCATCAAACAGGCCAAAGAAAACTGCCCGGTGTCGAAGGTTCTTAAGGCTGAAATCACACTGACCTATCAACTGAAAAACTGAATCCACACCGCGTTATGACCCCCACCCCGCCTGTACGGGCGGGGCTTGCGTAACGGCGTGGCTGCTGTGCGCATTCTCTTCGGGATAAGGCGCAAACCGCACCGCACCGCCGCACCCGCCCCGTCATGTTGCCGCCTGAACGCAGGATTGTTAGTGCCTTATATAATGTGATGTGCATCACATAAATCGTGTTATGCTCATGGGCCTTTCCGACAGGAAACTATCACGATGAGGTAAGATATGATTACCGGTATGCGCATCGCATCCGTGCTGCAGATGATTTTGAATATCGGCTTGCTGTTCCTGGCGCTTATCCTGATAGTCTTTATGGGGAAGGAAACCTTTTTGCTGGCCAAGGTGCTGTTGGTGACCGGCGAACTGGCGTCTTACTACCAGTTGATTGAAGGCATTGTAATTTATTTCCTGTATTTTGAATTTATCGCTTTGATTGTGAAGTATTTTCAGTCCGGCTATCACTTTCCGCTGCGCTACTTTGTCTATATCGGCATCACCGCCATTATCCGCCTGATTATCGTTGATCATAAAGATCCGCAGGATACGCTGTATTATTCGGCCGCCATCCTGATCCTGGTGGTAACCCTGTGGCTGGTCAACAGTCACCGCCTGAAACGCGAATAACAGACCTGCCGGGCGGCGCCGCGGTATTTTCATTTTTTTGCCAAATAAGCGGAATGTAATAAAATTTTCGCTGCGGGCGCAGGTAAAACGGCTTTACCCGTGGGGTTTAATCAGAACCAGTATAATAACGGCGATATTCTGTCGGCGTGCTTTTCAGCTGCCGCAAAAAAGCGCGCCGCAGGATATCCACGCTGGAATAACCGCAGGCTACGGCGATTTCCTTTGGCGCCAGACGGGTGGACTCCAGCAGTCGGCGCGCTTTGTCCACCCGTTCCTGCTCCAGCCACTGCGCGGGCGTCACCGCCAGCGCCTCCTGGAATAGACGGGTAAAATGCCTGGTGCTGAGCTGCATATGGTCGGCCAGGGCTTTAACGTTTGTCACCTCATTGATATGGGCGATGGCCCAGCGCTGCATATCCTGCAGTGACGATCTGCCGGCCAGCGAAGCGCGGCCCTTGCGGCTGAAATGCCCTTGGCCGACCGGGCGTTTGAAAAACATCACCAGGTTGGCGGCAATCGCCATCGCCACCTCGCGGCCCAAATCCTCTTCCACCATTTTTAGCGCCAGGTCCAGCCCGGAAGTGACGCCCGCGGCGGTTCTGAGCGGGCCGTCGCAAATATAGATTTCATCGGCATTAACCCGCACATCGGGATAACGACGCGCCAATTCCCCGGACACCGCCCAGTGGGTGGTGACCCGGTAGCCATCCATCAATCCGGTGGCGGCCAGGATCAACGCACCGGTACACACCGATCCGTATCGTTGGCTTTGCCGGCAGCAGGCCGCCAGCGCCGCCAGGCTTTGCGCCCCGAGATTGAACCCGGTAGCCGCCGGCGAACCGGCCACCAGGAAACTGTCCAGCGATCCGGCAAGCGTATCCCGCAACGAGAGATCGGGGACGATTTTCACCCCCGATGATGTGGTGATGACCTGCTGATCAAGCCCCATGACCCGTGTACGGTAAACCATGCGCCCCAGAACGGCGTTAGCCTCGGCGAACACGTCCAGCGGCCCGGAAATATCGAGCATCTGCGCGCCGGGCAGGGCGAGACAGACTATTTCTTTAAGCATGGGACTCTCCAGGAGGGCAATTGAGCCTTGAGTGGCGTGGACCGACGTTTTGGCTCAAATAGTAGTAATATGACGATTGTTGACGGTAAGCATGAATGATTATTCTAAACGGGTCAATTAACCGGAGAGAATTATCATGACTTTCAGCATTAACGGCATTAGCGTTCCCGACAGCAAAATGGCGCGGGAAGCGACGGAACTGGTGCGGGATACTGAATCCGCCTTATTGTTTCATCACTCCAGCCGCACCTATTATTGGGGTGCGCTGGCCGGTCGGCAGCGCGGTGTCAGCGTCGATCGGGAACTGCTGTATATCGGCTGCCTGTTTCACGATATGGGCCTGACCCCTGGGCACTGCAGCTGCGATAAGCGTTTTGAAGTGGACGGCGCCAATGCGGCGCGTGATTTTCTTGGCCATTACGGTATCGGCCAACAGGATATCGATAAGGTCTGGACCGCCATCGCCCTGCATACCACGCCGGGGGTGCCGGAGTTTATGGCGCCGGAAATCGCCCTGGTCACCGCCGGCGTGGAGATGGATGTGCTGGGCATTAACTATGCGTCCTATTCTGATGACGTCCGGGAACGGGTGGTGGCCGAGCATCCGCGCACCCCGGCGTTTAAAGAGGATATTATCCAGGCGTTTTATGATGGCATCAAACACAAGCCGGACACCACCTTCGGCAATGTCAAAGCCAATGTGATAGCCGATAAGCAGCCCGATTTTATTCCCGGCAACTTTTGCGCCATTATCCGCGCGTCGCGCTGGAAAGGATAAAACGTCCGCGCCCAGGCGGCTTTGGTTAAGCGGGTTCAATCGGCAGCCTCATTTACCGCCGCCGGGCTGGGCCGGCGTGAGTTCGCCGAAGCTGGCGCCGACCGGCTCTTGGTCAACCGCGGGATGCGTTTGCCGATGTTAATTAAATCTATTCATTAATATTGGTTATACATAATGATTGTGCTTATTTTATCCAATTTCTTTTAACACATTGATAAATGCTCTTAGACCCGGGGGCACATGACGATTGCCGGGATAATACAAAAATAACCCGGGTATCGGCGGGCACCATTCCTCAAGCACCCGAACAAGCTTACGGTTGTCGATAAAAGGCTGCGCCACCGCCGCGGGCACATAGGCGATACCCAGCCCGCCGGCGGCGGCTTCCGCCATCAGTCCCAGGTGATTGAGGGTCAGGGCGCCGGGCACGTCCAGGGCTATCTCCTGGCCGTTGCGGGAAAACTCCCAGCGGTAGATTTTGCCGCTGGGCTGGCGCAGGCGGATGCAGTGGTGTTGTTTCAAGTCATCGGGGGTTTGCGGCGTACCGCGACCCGCCAGATAGGCGGGAGCGGCCACCGTGACAAACCGCACCTCGCCGCCAAAGCGCACGGCAATCATATCCTGGGCCAGCGCCTCGCCCAGGCGAATGCCGGCGTCAAAACCGCCGTCGACGATATCCACCAGCCGGTTTTCCGTCACCAAATCGAGGGCCATTTCCGGGTAACGCGCCAGGAACGTCGGCACCACCTGCGCCAGCAGCTGTCGGGCCGCCGGCTCGCTGGCGTTGATGCGTAATAAGCCGCTGGGCCGGTCGCGGAATTGGTTAATATCGTCCAACGCCAAATCCAGATCCCTGAGCAGCGGGCGCAGACGGGACACCAATCGCTCGCCGGCCTCGGTGGGCGCCACGCTGCGTGTGGTCCGGTTCAACAGACGCACGCCCATCTTCTGCTCCAGCGCCCGCATCATATGACTGAGGGTGGAGGCGGACAGGCCGAGCTCGTCCGCCGCCTGGCGAAAACTGCGATGGGCGACGATCGCGGCGAAAGCGGTTAAATCGGCTAAATCAGGTTTTTTCATTAGTGGGTATTTTTCACTACTTCATGCGACATTATACGGATAGTAGCATGGATCATCGAGCCTTATACTCAGTTGACGCGCCGCGGTGACGGCATCTTGACGATAAGGAACTGATTATGTCTAAAACATGGTTTATAACCGGCACGTCCTCGGGACTTGGCCGGGAACTGACGGAAAAACGCCTGGCCTGTGGCGATCGCGTCGCGGCAACCCTGCGCAAGACCGGCGCCCTGGACGATTTACGCGCCCGCTATGGCGATCGGCTGTGGGTCGCCCAGTTGGACGTGACCGATACGCGGGCGATACACCGCGTATTCGACCAGGTCGTTGCGCGCTGGGGGCGTATCGAGGTGGTGGTAAGCAACGCCGGTTATGCGGTGTTCGGCGCGGGCGAGGAGGCGAGCGACGATCAGATCCGTCATCAGATCGATACCAATCTTATCGGCTCGATCCAGATTATCCGCGCCGCCTTGCCCCACCTGCGCCGGCAGGGCGGCGGACGGATCCTGCAGATATCCTCGGAGGGCGGCCAGACCGCCTATCCCAATTTCAGCCTGTATCATGCCACTAAATGGGGTATAGAGGGGTTTGTCGAGGCGGTGGCCCAGGAAGTGGCGCCGTTTAATATCGAGTTTACCCTGGTGGAACCGGGGCCGGCGAAAACAGGCTTCGGCGGCGCGTTGATCGTCCCGACGCCGATGGCGGAGTATGACGCCACCCCGGCGGGGGATATGCGTCGCGCGCTGGCCGCTGAAGCCTTCCCGATCCTGGGCGACCCGGCAAAGATGGTACGGGAAATCATGGCCTGCGTGGAAATCAGCCCCGCTCCCCGGCGTCTGACGCTTGGCAGCCAGGCATATGAGCATCTCCACGCCGCGCTAACGCAGCGGCTGGCCGCGCTGGAGGCGCAAAAAGCCATTGCGCTGTCGACCGACTCGGATTAATAAAGTTACTGCGATCCTTTTCACGGTTTACAAATAAACCACGTTATTCCATCAAGGTCATGATCCAGCCCGAGAAGTTAAATAATCCCTGTTGCTAATAAATTATATAAATTTATAACTAATGTGGGGCTATTCCCATTATCAGGGACAAGACGAAATGAGTGAGCAAATTCATCTTCAAGAGCCAAAAGATAAAAATTTTATCAGCCTGCGGGAACCGTGGGAAGTGGAGTACTGGACGCAAACCCTGGGCGTCACCAAGCAAAAACTCTCCGCGGCCATCAGGGCGGTGGGCAATGGCGTGAAAGACGTTAAGGAACATTGCGGTAAATAATGCGGCGGCGGCGGGGTGGGGCAAGCCCGGTGGGCGCATGCTTCCAAAAATGAAACAATTCACATCATTACACTTTGCACCCTTTGCGTTAAACTTCCAGCGGTGGAATGTTTCCCGCCCATTTTGACGATTCAGGAAGAAGATAATGAAGACGTTTTTGATTGCTGGCGCCGCCGCCAGTCTGTTGTTTGCCGCCGCATCCGCCAGTGCTGTCAGCGTGACCGGTGAAGTCGGCGAGCATTATACCAACCTAGGCGTTGGTTTCGGCACCACTACGCCGGGCATTGCCGTCAGCGGCAACTGGGCGCACAACGATGACAATGGCGATGTTGCCGGCCTCGGCCTCGGTTACAATATTCCCCTCGGTCCGTTTATGGGCACCCTGGGCGGCAAGGGGCTGTACGTGGGGCCGAAGGACGGTGATGAAGGCTATGCCATAGCCGTGGGCGGCGGCCTGCAATTGCCGGTGGGCAGCCTGTTCAGCCTGTACGGCGATTATTATTATTCGCCGGATTCACTCTCCAGCGGCGTGGAAAACTACACCGAGGCCAATGCCGGTATCAGGCTGACCGCGATCCCGCTGGTGACCGTCAGCGTGGGTTATCGTTATATGGCGCTGGACGGCAAGGACGGCGACCGCGACAATATTGTGGCCGATGGGCCTTATATCGGCGGCGCCTTCAACTTCTGATTGGCGCCCGCCCGGTTCTGCTTTGCCAAAACAGGATAGCCCGCAGGCGGTCCTGTTTTATTTATTAAACCGCGACATCAGCCCGATAATATTCCGCAGGCGCTCGCCCTGCAGCAAATGCTGCTTGCTGGGCTTCAGGTCCGGCGTAAAGGTTTCGAAAATCCCGCCCGGATAGACCACATCAATCTGATCGGGAGACACCACGGCATAATTATAATAACTGCCCACGATCATATCGTCGGAGTGCGGCGCGTCGGGTTGCAATAAATTACGTCCCACGCTGTAATCGCTCACCGGCGTAGTGACGCCCGCAATATGCTGCATCAGCGTCGGCACGACGTCGAAATGGCTGGTGCGCCGGTTGATATCGCCGCTTTCGCCGTCCGGCAGCTTCATAAACATCGGCACATGGATTTGCACATCGCTAAAGTTGCTGCCATGGCCCCAGTAGTTCTTTTTATGATCGTTAAATTCTTCGCCGTGGTCGGAGGTAATCACCACCAGGGTATTTTTATCCAGCCCCGCCTGCGCCAGTTTATTCAACACCTCGCCTATCAGGCTGTCGTCATAATACAGCGCGTCCCGGTAACGGTTATGGTATTCGGTCGGGTCAAAATCGTTGTTGAGCTTGATATGATCCACGCGTTCCCAATAGGGTTTGAACGGCGTCGCCGCCCCTGGCGGCAAATCATAACCGTGGGCCGCGTCATAAAACAGAAACCCGAAAAAGGGTTTTTTATCGTCCCGCTTATCAATGAACTGCTTAAAGTCATCGGTAATCTGCCGATCGCGCAGGGCGGGAGACGCTCCGCTATTGCTGATGGTCAAATCAGCAATATGGGAAAATACCGTGCGGTCAAACGGCGGATGATTAAGATCCGCCGATCCATGAATAGAAAACTGGTACCCCTCGTCGGCCAGGGTTTGCATCAGCACCGGGCGCTGGCCGCTGTTGCGCACCGATAGCCAGTAGGTGTCCGGCAGGCTGTAGAACAGACTGAATATGCCCGGTTCGGTAGCATTGCCGCCGCTGCGATGCTGATGAAAGCGCAGCGCCTGCTGGGCGAACCTGCTGACATTGGGCGTCACCTGCTCATTGGCATCGTCGTAGCGCCAGGCGTCGATCAGGATAAACAGCACGTTGGCCTGCTGCGCCGGCCTGTCATAGGCAATGGGCTGCAGGGGATAATGTAAATTCCCTTCCGGCGCCGCCTGCAGATTGTTCTCTTTATTCAGCGCCAGGGAGGGATCCACCAATCCCCAGGCGACCAGCCTCGATTTTGCCGTCAGCGGATAATAAAGCGGAAAATCATGGGTGTAGCTTGGAATTTGGGTTTTATAGTTGGCGTCATCCCAGGCATGCATACCCTGGCTGACCAGGATACTGAGCGCCAACAGGCCGTAACCGGGGGTCCTGAGCGGGCTTAACCGGCCGCGCGCGCGCGCCAGATGGTTAAACAGCAGTTGCAAGGCCAGCAGCGCCAGCCCGATGCATCCGCCCACCAGCCAGGTAAACCAGGAAAGATCGACCACGTCGCGCCCCTCGAACAGCATTTCGAGCACCACGCCGTTAAGGTGAAAGCGGTATTGGGCGAAAACCAGGGTATCGATAACCAGCAGCGCAATGGCGCAAAAGCCCAGCAGAATGCCGACGCCCCGAAACAGCCGGCCCGGCAACAGGCACAACAGGCAATTAAGCGCGAGACCCAGCAGGCAAAAAGCCCCGAACAGCGCGTATTGCGCAGTGATCAGATAGATGACAGAACGGAAATCTCCGGTGGGAATGGTGATCCATTGCCAATAACGGAAACTCACCAGCGTCAGTAAGAACGCGTTTAATAACCAGAATACCGTAGCCCATTTTACATTGGTTTTAATTGAGCTAAAGGCATTCAATCTAAGCGTCATCTTCAGTAATCCTGTATGGCAATTATGGCAGCGAGCTGAGGGCGGTGAGATTTAACACCCAAATTGTGTTTAGCCGGTTATCTATTTTGGTAAATAACTGTAACGCGCCGCTCATTATCGGCCCGTTCCCGGATTGTTTTATCGATTACATTGGCTTAAGCATAGCTGGCGGGCGGAAAATGGAAAAAACGACCGGCTCGGCCGGCAAGGGCGGCGGGGCGGACCCTGGCTATCAAGGCGCGTCGCGCCGGGGACATGGGGAGGGTAAAATGACCGCTGGTTTATTAATCGAACGACAGGCCGGGCGGCCCTGTTCACTTAAGCTTTCTGATAGGTTAATCGCCGGCGCAACGGCTGCGCCGGCCGACGTTGAACCGGGCGATATCTTCGCGCCGTTATTTTGGTTTCACGTTCTTGATCGGACGGCCGGACCAGTAGCCGGCCAGTAGCGAGCCGGACAGGTTGTGCCATACCGAAAACAGCGCGCCGGGCAGGGCGGCCAGGGGGGAGAAATATATCTTGCCCAGGGTGGCCGCCAGCCCGGAATTCTGCATGCCGACCTCCATGGCCAGCGTGCGGCAGGTGGTTTCGTCAAACCCGAACAGTTTGCCGCCCCAATAGCCGCTCAACAGACCGATGCCGTTATGCAGGATCACCGCCGCAATCACCACCAGTCCCACCGAGCCGATAAAACCCTGGCTGCCGCCGACCACCGCGCTGATAATCGCCAGGATGCAGATCATCGAGAACGCCGGTAGCCAGGGTTCCACGCGCTTGACGGCACGGGTAAACAAATGATGGATCACCAGGCCGGCAAAGATCGGGATAACCACAATCTGCAGAATGCTCAGCAGCATGCCCGCCACGTCGACCTTGATCTGCGCATCCACATACAGCCGGGTCAGCAGCGGCGTGGCGAAAACCCCCACCAGGGTGGAGACGGCGGAGATGGTCACCGACAGCGCCACGTCGCCTTTCGCCAGGTAAATCATCACGTTGGATGCCGTGCCGCTGGCGACGCTGCCCACCAGGATCATGCCCGCCGACAGGTCGGGCGGCATGTGGAACAGCTTGGCCAGCACCCAGGCGGCCAGCGGCATCACCAGATAGTGCAGAAAGGTGGCGGCGATGACCGGCGCGGGGCGGGACAGCACGCGTTTGAAATCAGCCACCCGCAGCGTGACGCCCATGGCGAACATAATCAGCATCAGCAGGATACTGACGTAGGGGCCGATGCGGGTAAACGTGGTCGGGGAATAGTAGGCGGCGATGGACAGCAAAACGGCCCACAGCGGAAACAGGCGGGTTAACTTGGCTAACATGTGAGGTGTGTCCTTATGTCTTATTTTAATAGGTAAATTATGTTGCAGGGAGCTGATGCCGCCCCCGCGCTTGCCATAGCGGCTTTATTTGTACCGTCAATCCGGATGGGTGGCAATATATTACCGTCAATAAAGCACGCGCCTGCGCCTGCATAGCACGGCTGATAGCTGAGTCGCGGCGTAAAATAGGCTAGGCTAACTAACATCGGATCGGTAATTCTCTATCCCGACCCAGGGTCAAAACTTATGTTACAGGACGCTATCCATGACTATATCCGCCGTTCCCTCCACCATGAAAGCCATCAGGATTAAACAGCCCGGCGGCCCGGAACAACTGATTGAGACCGAGCTGCCGGTGCCCCGTCCCGGGCCCGGCTATCTGCTGGTCAGGGTTGCCGCGGCGGGCGTTAATCGTCCCGACGTGTTGCAGCGCAAAGGCGCTTATCCGCCGCCCCCGGGCGCATCCGAACTGCCGGGACTTGAGTTTGCCGGCGTGGTGGTGGCGCTGGGCGACGGCGCCGGGCGCTTCGCCGTCGGTGACGAGGTGTGCGGCTTGGTGGCCGGCGGCGGTTACGCCGAATATTGCGTGGTGCATGAAACCAACGCGCTGCCGGTGCCGCGCGGCCTGTCGCTGCTGGAGGCCGCGGCGCTGCCGGAAACCTTTTTCACCGTGTGGGTCAACGTTTTCCAGCGCGGCAAGCTGAAACAGGGCGAGGTCCTGTTGGTGCACGGCGGCACCTCCGGCATCGGCACCGTGACCATCATGCTGGCGAAGGCCTTTGGCGCCACGGTGCTGACCACCGTCGGCTCCGAGGAAAAATGCGCGGCGGCGCTCAAACTGGGCGCCGATCACGCCATTAACTACCGCACCGGGGATTTTGTCGCACTGACGCAACAGCTGACGGACGGGCATGGCGCGGATGTGATTGTCGATCTGATTGCCGGCGACTATGTGGCGCGTAACTATGCGGCGGCGGCGATGGACGGCCGGATTGTGCAAATCGGCGTTCAGAACGGCCCGGCGAAAGATCTGGATCTGATGAAAATGCTGGCCAAGCGCCTGACCCATACCGGTTCGACGCTGCGCCCGCGCCCGGTGGAGGACAAGGCCGCCATCGCCGCCGATTTGCAAAAACAGGTCTGGCCGCTGCTGGCGGCGGGCAAGGTCCGGCCGCTTATCGAACGGGCTTTTCCGCTGCTGCGGGCAGCCGAGGCCCATGCGCTGATGGAGGGCGGCACCCATATCGGTAAAATCATGCTGGTGACCGAGGCCTATGCGGATTTACTGGCCGTAAATGGCTGACCGGCGCCGTATTTTCCGCTCGGCGGTGTTCAGCTTTCCTGCTTCATCTTTACTTATGGCCGCCGGCGCTTCATTATCGCGGGAGAAACCGGGCGGCAGCGATATGGGCAGGGGATGGACAGGATACTGAAAGCCGGGGCGTTCGCCCTGGGATTGTATAGCGCACTGAGCTATGCGACGCCGAAAGACGAGCAGATCAAAACCGATTGCGCGCGCCTGGACGACTATGCGCAGGCGGGCAATACGGCTTACCAGCAGGGCCATATGGCGCGCGCGGCGGATGAGTTTACCGCCCAGGCCGCCTGGAGTGAATTTTGCCGCTTGCCCACGGCGGCCATCGCCACCGCCTATAATAACGTCGCGCTGGCGCTCATCCGCGCCGGTGAGCCGTTAAAGGCGGCGGCCTGGCTTTCCCTGGCGCCGGACGACGATAAAACCCGCACCAATCTGGCGTTAATCCAGCCGGTGCTGGCCCGCCTGCGGCCCGCACTGGCCGCCACTCCGATGGGCAATTACTGGCGTTATGCCGGTAAAGGGGTATGGAGCATCGTGTCGGTACAGCCCGAGGGCGACGCGTGGAAAATCAGCTTTAACGGCTATTATATGCCGGTGATGGGAATGTATTACGGCCCGAACATGGGCGAATTTTCGGTGGTGCAGTCCCTGGACGGCGGCCATGGCGTCTATCGCCAGGACGCGCAGGCCGACGGGTCGTCCTGTCAGGTGAACATGACCTTTAGCGCCAATGCGGTTCACCTGGAGACCGTCTCGGGCGACTGCGGGTTCGGCATGAACGTGCGGGCGGACGGCGATTTCCAGCGGGTTTCGCTCTACTAGGCACGCGGTGGTCTTGGCGCCGTCCGCGCGGCGTGTTATTTTAACAATATTATAACGATCTGCCGGCACCATGATTGCGGCCTTTTTGGTCGCCACTCTTTCCCCTACCCGGTTATCCTCTTTTCGCTTAATAACCTTTCCGGCCCAAGGGCGGGATGATGTATGGGAGTCTGTTATGCCTGTTGCTCTTCTGGCCCTGGCGCTGAGCGCGTTCGCCATCGGGACGACTGAATTCGTCATTATGGGCCTGTTGCCGCAGGTGGCGGCAAGCCTGTCGGTGTCGCTGCCGGACGCCGGCCGGCTTATCAGCGGTTATGCCATCGGCGTGGCGGTGGGCGCGCCCATCATGGCGATCCTCACCGCCCGGCTGCCGCGTAAGACCTGCCTGGCGATGCTGATGGTGATATTTATTATCGGCAACGCCCTGTGCGCCTGGTCCTACGATTATGGCCTGCTGATGCTGGCCAGGGTGGTCACGGCGCTGAGCCACGGCGCCTTTTTCGGCATCGGCGCGGTGGTGGCCGCCGGGCTGGTGCCGCCGCAGCGCCGCGCGTCGGCGGTGGCGCTGATGTTTACCGGGCTGACGCTGGCCAATGTGCTGGGCGTGCCCATCGGCACCTGGCTGGGGCAGCTGTACGGCTGGCGCGCCACCTTCTGGGGCGTCTCGCTGCTTGGCATCGTGGGGTTTGTCGCCCTGGTGGCCAGCCTGCCGCCGCAGCGCGACGCGGCGCCCGCCAATCTGGCGCGGGAACTCGCCGCGCTGCGCAACGGCCGCCTGCTGCTGTCGCTGCTGATGACGGTATGTTTCGCCGCCGCCATGTTTACGCTGTTCAGCTACATTGCGCCGCTGTTGCTGCAGGTGACCGGCGTCAGCGATCGGGGCGTGAGCTGGACATTGTTTTTGATCGGCGGGGGGTTAACGCTTGGCAACCTGATTGGCGGCCGTCTGGCCGATTGGCGGCTTTCCTTCAGCCTGATGTTGAGTTTTGCCCTGATCGCGGTGTTCTCGTTGATGTTCTTCTGGACCAGCCGCGCGCTGCTGCCGGCGGAAATTACCCTGTTTTTTTGGGCGCTGGCCACCTTCAGCATTGTACCGGCACTGCAGATTAACGTGGTGACGCACGGCGAAGACGCGCCTAACCTGGTATCGACGCTGAACATCTCCGCGTTTAATATCGGCAACGCGCTTGGGGCCTGGGCCGGCGGCGAGGTGATCGCCAGCGGGATGGGCTTGGCCACGGTGCCGCTGGCCGCGGCGGCGATGGCCCTGTGCGGACTGCTGGTGTGCCTGCTGACGTTCTCCCGTTCACCCGGCAGGCCGGTGACCGCATAACCCGGCCGGCTGATCCCGCCGGGCCGGCGCCGGAATAACCCGGCCACGGCTTGATCCCGCCAGGCCGGCGCCCTTATGACCCGGCCACGCCGTCCCCGCCGGCGGATGAACGGCACCGGCTCACGACTGCGCCAGCGCGGCGTCAAGCCGGGCTGGAACGGCGGCGGCGAACTCATGCAGGTAATCGATAAAGTGGCTGACCACGGCCGAAGCCGGGCGGTGCAGCGGCCGGATCAGACTGACCGTGAACGGCACCTGGTGACTGAAGGCTCTCAACACCACGCCGCCGGCGGCATAGCTTGTCGCCATGTTGGCGGTATCGTCGCCGGCTGGGTTCGTTGCATGGCTGGCCGTCTTGTTTGCCGCGCTGGTTGTCTTGTTTGCCGCGCTGATTGTCATGTTTGCCGCATAGTCCAGCGCGGTCAGCGGATTGACGATGGCAATCCCCACCCCGGCGCGCACCATCGCGCATACCGACGCTGCGCTGTGCGTTTCCACCACCATGGCGCGCTCCACCCCCTCCCGCTCAAATAGCCGGTCCAACAACTGGCGATAGCTGTCGGTGGCCGACAGGCTGATATAAGGCTGCTGGTGAAAATCCCGCGGGGTTAATTGCGCCCGCCGGCATAGCGCATGGCCGACCGGCAGCACGCAGACCTCGTTAAGCGTCATCAGGGTCTCGCGTCCGGTACCGGCGGGAGTAAAAGTGTTTTCCGTCAGGCCGATATCGTGGCGCTGCGCGGAGAGCCACTCCTCCAGCAGCGGCGACTCCTGCGGCACCACGCTCAGGCTGACCGCAGGGTGACGCAGGAAAAAGTCCCGGCACACCAAGGGCAGCAGCGATTGGGAAAATACCGGCAGGCAGGCCACCGACAGCTGCGCCTGGCGGAACTCGCGAATGGCCTGGGCGGCGCTTAAGATGCGATCCAGCCCGTAATAAGACCGCTGTACCTCGTCAAACAGCCGCAGCCCTTCGCTGGTGGGTTTCAGCCGGCCTTTTACGCGCTCGAACAGCGCCATGCGCAGCAGATGCTCGAAGCGCGCCAGCTCACGGCTGACCGTCGGCTGCGAGGTATTGAGCAGCAACGCCGCCTCGGTAAGATTGCCGGTGGTCATTACCGCGTGAAATATATCGATATGCCGCAACGAAATCGCCGCCATAATGCTGTCCCCCAAGCCCCTGAATCCATATCATAGATGAATGGCCGTCGCTAAAATAGATATTTTATAGATAGCCGTGGTTGGAGAAATAATAGCGGCAAAGCGGTAAAACCACTGGGGACTCCATGCCACATAACCTCTACCACACCCAAAGCGCGCTTAACGCGGACAATCTGCGGCAGCTGGCCCGGCAATACGGCGGTCCGGTATGGGCCTATGAAGCCGAGGTGATTATCGAGCGTATCGGCCAGTTGCGGCGGTTCGACGTGATCCGTTTTGCCCAGAAGGCCTGCTCCAACATCCATATCCTGCGCCTGATGCGCGAACAGGGGGTGAAGGTGGATTCCGTGTCCCTGGGCGAAATCGAGCGGGCGCTGGCGGCGGGCTACCGGCCGGGGCATCAGCCGGATGATATCGTGTTTACCGCCGATGTGTTCGACGGCCCGACCCTGCGGCGGGTGGTGGAGCTGGCCATCCCGGTCAACGCCGGATCGGTGGATATGCTCGAACAGCTGGGACGATCGTCGCCAGGCCATGAGGTATGGCTGCGCATCAATCCCGGCTTCGGCCACGGCCATAGCCAGAAAACCAATACCGGCGGCGAAAACAGCAAACACGGTATCTGGTATGCCGATTTGCCGCTGGCCATCGCGCAGATCAAGCGGTATGGGTTAACGCTTGTCGGCCTGCATATGCATATCGGCTCCGGCGTGGACTATGACCATTTGCGCCAGGTTTGTGACGCGATGGTGCGGGAGGTTATCGCGTCCGGGCAGGATATCCGCGCCATCTCCGCCGGCGGCGGGCTGTCGGTGCCGTACCGGTTTGGCGAAGAGGCCATCAACACCGAACACTATTTCGGCCTGTGGGATGCCGCGCGGCGGGATATCAGCCGCCATCTCGGCCATCCGGTCACGCTGGAAATCGAGCCGGGGCGTTTCCTGGTGGCCGAATCGGGCGTGCTGGTGGCGCAGGTGCAGGCGGTCAAGGATATGGGCAGTCGCCATTTTGTGCTGGTGGACGCCGGTTTCAACGACCTGATGCGCCCGGCGATGTACGGCAGCTATCACCATATTTCGCTGATTCCGGCCGACGGCGGAGAACCGGACGACCGGCCGGAAACGGATACGGTGGTGGGCGGCCCGCTATGTGAATCGGGCGATGTGTTTACCCAATTGGCCGGCGGCGGCGTCGAGCCGCGTCGTTTGCCCGCCGCCCGGGTGGGGGATTACCTGGTATTCCATGATACCGGCGCCTACGGCGCCTCGATGTCGTCCAATTACAATACCCGTCCGCTGCTGCCTGAGGTGTTGTTCAGCCAGGGCGTCGCGCGCCAGATCCGCCGTCGCCAGACGCTCGAGGAGCTGCTGGCGCTGGAGCGCCTGTAGCGCCGGCCAAGCCGCAGATCAGGCTTTGCCGTGGTGCCCGGCCGCCGGTACTGACGCCGCCGCGCTTTCCGCCGCCAGGGGGCGGTAGGCGATGTAATAAACCAGCGCGACAAAAATGGCGCCGCCGGCGGCATTGCCCAGGAATACGCCCGGGAAATTGCCCCAGTACTGCGCCCAGGTCGCCTGTCCGGCAAAAATCGCCGCCGGGATCACGAACATATTCGCGACCACGTGCTGAAAGCCCAGATCGACAAACGCCATGATCGGGAACCAGATGCCCAATATTTTGCTGGCCACGTCCTTGCCGCTATAAGCCAGCCATACCGCCAGGCTCACCAGCCAGTTGCATCCGATGCCGGAAATAAAGGCGTGCAGGAAATCGGCGGAAATCTTGGCCTGGGCGGTAGCCACGGTTTTGGCCAGGAACGCGCCTTCGGTCAGGCCGAGCACATGGCCGAAAAACCACGCAATCAAAATACTGCCGGCAAAATTCGCCACGGTAATCCAGAACCAGTTGCGCAGCAGCGACATAAAAGAGATCTGCCGCGCCAGCCAGGCGATAGGCAGCGTCATCATATTGCCGGTCAGCAGTTCGCCGCCGGCGATAAGCGTCAGCACCAACCCCACCGGAAACACCGCCGCCCCTAAAAACACGCCGAACGATCCCCAGTCGGCGGGCAGGCTGGCGGTGACATGGATATCCAGCATGAAACCAATGGCGATATAGGCGCCGGCCAGGCAGCCGAGCACCAGTAAATAGGGGAGGGGCGCACGGCTCTTGATGGTACCCGTTTGCACAGCGATTGCTGCGACTTCTTTAGGAGAATGAAACGACATGGTGGCTTATATGTTAAAAGAAAGTGGTAGGCCGCATCATATCCCGCTCCCGGCGTTAAGCCAACGGGCGCGGCGTTAAAATAATGTTAAAAATTGAAACGCCGTCGGCGGACCCCGGCGCCGCGGGACGATAAACCAGCGCGGAGGTCCGCCACCGCCCTTTAAACGGCGTGAAAGTACGCGATCTGGCTCCGGGTTTGTTACACTCGCCTGTGCGACGACAGGCGACACGTTGCCGTCGAGCCTGCCGCCCTGCTGCGGGTTGACCAAGGGTGTCGCGCCGCGGGGTATGCTGCACGCGTGAGGGGAACAAAAGTAATGTTGCAGGAAAAAAAACAGTATCGGGAAATTGGCCGGGATTCGACGGTGTGCTCCTTGAATCGGTACCGATTTTCCAGGGTAAGCGTATCCGATGCCGATTGAGATAGCCCTGCTGGCCGACCATGCCCGGCATAAGGAACGGGTGACCGACTGGTTATGGCGCGCCTTCGGCCACGGCGCGGACCGGGGTTTCTATGCCGCCCTCGTCGACAGCAGCCTGCGCCGGGACGGACTGCCCATCACATTTATCGCCCTTGACGACGGCCGCCCGGTGGGCACCGTGGGCCTGTGGCGCTGCGATTTGCTGAGCCGGCAGGATCTGACGCCCTGGCTGGCGGCGCTGTATGTCGATGAGGCGTACCGGGGCCGGGGACTGGGACGGCAATTGCAGGATGTCGTCAAACGCTTCAGCCGCCGGGCGGGTTTTGCCAGCCTTTATTTGTACGCCACGTTCACCGGCTATTACGAACGCCACGGCTGGGACTGTATTGGCGAGGGTATCGAGCACCCGGACCTGCCGGTGCATATTTATCGATTGCGGGCGGATGCGCGGTAAACTCGCGTCCGCCATTTAAGGCGGCGGCGCCACCGAGTGACGCCTGACCAGGGTAGGGCTGAAGGTATTGGTCACCTCCGGCAGCGGGTCGCCGTTCGCCAGCGCCAAGGCCAGCTGCGCCGCCTGGGTGGCCATCGCCACCACCGGATAGCGGATGGTGGTCAGGCGCGGGCGCAGGTAACGGGAGATAAGCACATCGTCAAAGCCCACCAGCGACATCTGCTCGGGTACCTCGATGCCGTTGTCGCTTAATACCGCCATCGCGCCGGCGGCCATGGAGTCGTTGTAGCAGGCAATGGCGGTAAAATTGCGCCCGCGTCCCAACAGGCTGGTAATGGCCTGCTCGCCGCCCACTTCGTCGGGTTCGCCGTAGGCGATAAACTTCTCGTCCACCTCAATATTATGATCCTTCAACGCATCCAGGTACCCCTGCAGTCGATCGGTGCTATCGGAAATGGGATGGCTTGAACAGATGAACGCTATGCGCCGATGGCCCTGCTGGATCAAATGGCGGGTGGCAAGCCAGGCGCCGTAACGATCGTCGAGGGCCACACAGCGGCTGGCGTAGCCGGGCAAAATGCGGTTAATCAGCACCATGCCCGGAATATGGGCCATCAGGGCGCTAAGCTCTTTTTCGGGGATCATTTGCGCATGGACCACAAGCGCGGCGCAGCGATGACGGATTAATTGCTCAATGGCCTGCCGCTCCTGCTCCAGGATATGGTAGCCGTTGCCAATCAGCAAAAAATTTCCGGTACGATAGGCCACCTGCTCCACCGCCTTGACCATGGCGCCGAAAAACGGATCGGAGACGTCCGAGACGATGAGTCCCACCGTTTCCGTGGATTGCTGCGCCAGCGCCCGGGCGTTGGCGTTGGGATGGTATTGCAACTCCTCCATGGCGCCAAGCACCGCCTGGCGGGAATTGTCGCTGGCTTTTGGAGAATTATTAATAACGCGCGAGACTGTGGCGACTGATACACCCGCCAGTTTAGCTACATCCTTTATGGTGGCCATATCGCTTGCAAGCTCTCATAGGGTAATCGTTTACATTATTAAGTTTTACGGAAAATTCCCGCCGATGCAAGGCGTTGGCGCTCAGCTTTGGTGATCGGGACGTTATAAATGAAAATTAACGCGGCGGCGCAGCCTGGCCGGCGCCGTTTTAACGGCAAAGACAAGAATCAGCGCGAATGGAATCAATGATGGGTTAAATCTTACACTTGGTTTCATTTCGAGCGGTAATCTTGCGATTATGCTGTAGTGTAATCAGGCGACGGACTATAGAGTAAGTACTCCCAGAGGTATTGATTGGTGAGAAATCAACATACTCTGTATGTTGAAACCATTTCAGTTGCACCAACCTACGCGGATGCGTAGGTTTTTTTTGCCCGCGTTTTCAATCTCCATTCAAAGCCAGCCCGATTCTTCCATTTCAGGTTAAAATTTGCGAGCCACCCCCGCTATGCAGTAGTTTGAGTCACCGGCTACCCGCAGAGAAGAGAATGACATGCAACAGGCGACTTTGGTAAACGAATACGGCCAGCCTATCGGCGCCCGCGTTGCGGACTGGCAGCCCCGTCAACCGCCGCAAAAAATCATCTTGGCCGGGCGCTTTTGCCGCCTGGAGCCGTTGGCGTTAAGCCATAGCCCGGCGTTGTTCAGCGCCTGGCACAGCATTGCCGACGAGCGCGACTGGACCTATTTTTCCAACCGTCGCCCGGCAACCGCCGCCGCGTGCGATGCGTTGATTACCGCCAATGCGGCCGGCGCGGACCCGTTGCATTACGCGGTCATCGATCTGGCGACCGGCGAGGCGGCGGGTTCGGTGGCGCTGATGCGCATCGATCCGGCCAACGGCGTGCTGGAAATCGGCTGGGTTAACTGGTCGCCGCTGATGAAACGCTCCCCCTGCGGCACCGAAGCCATCAGCCTGCTGCTAAGCTATATCTTTGACACCCTGGGCTATCGGCGCTGCGAGTGGAAATGCCACAGCCTGAACCTGCCGTCCAACCAGGCGGCCCGCCGGTTGGGTTTTCAGTATGAAGGCACCTTCCGCCAGGCGGTGGTGTCCAAAGGGCATAATCGCGACACCTGCTGGTATTCCATTATCGATGGCGAATGGCCCGCTGTCGGCCGGGCGCTGCGAGCCTGGCTGGATAGCGATAATTTCAGCGCCGCGGGCAGGCAAATACGGCCGCTGGCGGACTTCAGATCCGCAAAACTATAAGGAGATGGTATGCTTTTTTCCCTCTTGCGCCGACTGTTCCGGCTGCTTTACCGGGTGGAACTGGTGGGTGATACGCGGGTATTGCAGCAGCAGAAGATCATGATTACCCCCAATCATGTCTCGTTTATGGACGGTATCCTGCTGGCGCTGTTTTTGCCGGTGAAACCGGTATTCGCCATTTACTCCACTATTACCGACGTATGGTACATGCGCGTGGTAAAACGCTATGTGGATATTTTGCCGCTCGATCCCACCAAGCCGCTGAGCATTAAGCAGCTTATCCGCTATGTCGGCGGCGGCCGGCCGATCGTCGTCTTTCCGGAGGGGCGGATTTCAGTCACCGGGTCGCTGATGAAAATCTATGACGGCGCGGCGTTCGTGGCGTCCCGCTCGGGCGCCACGGTGGTGCCGATATGGCTTGACGGGCCCGAGCTGACGCCGTTCAGCCGCATGGGCGGTATTATCAAGCGCCACTGGTTTCCCAAAATCACCATCCACATCCAGGCCCCGGTTTCCCTGCCGATGCCCGACGCGCCCAGGGCGCGCGACAGACGTCGCCTGGCCGGCGAGAAGCTGCACCGCATCATGATGGAGGCGCGCATGGCCTCACGGCCCCGGCAGACCCTGTACCAGGCGCTGCTGTCGGCGGCGCGGCGCTATGGCGCCGGCAAGCCCTGTATCGAGGATATCGCCTTCAGCCCGGACAGCTATCGCGGGTTATTGAAAAAAATCTTCGGCGTCAGCCGGATCCTGGCGCGCCTTACCGCCCGCGGCGAGCACGTCGGCCTGCTGTTGCCCAACGCCACCATTACCGCCGCCGCCATCCTCGGCGCCGGACTGCGCGGCCGTATTCCGGCGATGCTGAACTATACCTCCGGCGCCAACGGTATCAATAACGCGCTTAAAGCCGCCGCCATCAACACTATCGTCAGTTCCCGCCAGTTCCTGGATAAAGCCAAGCTGACCGACCTGCCGGAACAGGTGACCGGTGCGCGCTGGGTCTATCTGGAAGATGTGAAAGACACCGTGACCCTGAGGGACAAGCTGTGGATCCTCGGGCATTTACTGTTCCCGGCCCGTGCCGAAGTGGCGCAGTTGCCCGGCGACAGCGCGCTGGTGCTGTTTACCTCCGGGTCGGAGGGTACGCCGAAAGGGGTAGTGCACTCCCATGACGCCATCCTGGCCAATATTGAGCAAATTCGCTCGGTGGCCGACTTCACCCCGCGCGACAAATTTATGTCGGCGCTGCCGCTGTTCCATGCGTTCGGCCTCACCGTCGGTTTATTGACGCCGTTGCTGACCGGGGCGCGGGTGCTGCTTTATCCCAGTCCGCTGCATTACCGGATTATTCCCGAGCTGGTCTACGACCGGAACTGCACGGTGCTGTTCGGCACCTCGACCTTCCTGGGGCAATATGGCCGCCTGGCCCACCAGTATGACTTTGCCCGGGTGCGCTATGTGGTCGCCGGCGCGGAAAAACTGTCGGAAAATACCCGGCTGATGTGGCAGGATAAGTTCGGCATCCGCATCCTCGAGGGTTATGGCGTAACGGAGTGCGCGCCGGTGGTGGCCATCAATGTGCCCATGGCGGCGAAACCCCATACCGTCGGGCAGATCCTGCCGGGCATGCAGGCGCGGATCATCGCGGTGCCGGGCATCAGCGAAGGGGGGCGGCTACAGCTGCGCGGCCCCAATATCATGCGCGGCTACCTGCGGGTGGAGCATCCCGGCGTGCTGGAATCGCCGGCGGCCGACAACGCACAGGGCGTGCGGGAAGAAGGCTGGTACGACACCGGCGATATCGTCACCCTGGACGCCCAGGGGTTCTGCGCCATTCAGGGCCGGGTAAAACGTTTTGCCAAACTGGCCGGCGAAATGGTGTCGCTGGAAAGCGTCGAGCAACTGGCGTTGAAAGCCTCGCCGGACGCCCGGCACGGCGCCTGCGCCAAAAGCGACAAGACCAAAGGCGAGGGGCTGGTGCTGTTTACCACCGATGCCGGACTTACGCGGGAGAAACTGTCGCAACAGGCGCGTCAGGACGGCATTGCCGAAATCTACGTGCCGCGTGATATCCGGCACATCGACGCGCTGCCGCTGCTGGGCAGCGGCAAGCCCGATTTTGTCGCATTGAAAAAAATGGCGGAAGCCACGGAGCCACAAGGATGAACCCATCCGCAATGAATTCATCCGGCGTACTATCCCGGCCGATGCTGGCGGTCATGTCCGCGCAGTTTTTTTCCGCGTTCGGCGACAATGCGCTGCTGTTCGCCACCATTGCGCTGATCAAAGAACAGCAGTACCCGGCGTGGAGCCAGCCGGTGCTGCAAATGCTGTTCGTCGCCGCGTATATTGTGCTGGCGCCCTTTGTCGGCCAGTTCGCCGATAATTTTGCCAAGGGCCGGGTGATGATGGTGGCAAACGCGCTCAAGCTTGCCGGCGCGCTGGTTATCTGTTTTGGTTTCAATCCCTTTGTCGGCTATTGCCTGGTGGGCATTGGCGCGGCGGCCTACTCGCCGGCCAAATACGGCATCCTGGGCGAACTGACCCAGGGCGGGCAACTGGTCAAGGCCAACGGCCTGATGGAAGCCTCGACCATTGCCGCCATCCTGACCGGTTCCGTGGCCGGCGGAATATTGGCCGACTGGCATCTGATCACGGCGCTGGCGGTCTGCGCGCTGACCTATGGCGTGGCGGTGGCGGCGAATCTGTTTATACCGCGCCTGCCGCCGGCGCGTCAGGACGCTTCCTGGCATCCGGCGCGCATGGTGGGCCATTTCAGCCGCGCCTGCCGCCTGCTCTGGCGCGACGGTTATACCCGCTTTTCGCTGATCGGCACCAGCCTGTTCTGGGGCGCCGGGGTGACCCTGCGTTTTCTGCTGGTGCTCTGGGTGCCGGTGGCGCTGGGCATTAACGATAACGCCACGCCGACCACCCTCAACGCCATGGTGGCGGTGGGCATCGTGTTCGGCGCCGGGGCCGCGGCCAGGCTGGTCACGCTTGAGACGGTGCGGCGCTGTATGCCGGCGGGCATCCTGATGGGCGTGGTGGTGGTGGCGCTTTGCCTGCAGCATCATTTATTGCCGTCGTATCTGCTGCTGGCGCTGATCGGCATCCTGGGCGGCTTTTTTATCGTGCCGTTAAATGCGCTGCTGCAACAGCGCGGTAAGGAAAGCGTGGGCGCGGGCAATGCCATTGCGGTGCAGAATTTCGGCGAAAATATCGCCATGCTGGCGATGCTGGGATTGTATTCGCTGGTGGTCAGGCTGAGCGTGCCGGCGGTCATTATCGGCGTGGGTTTCGGCGTGGTGTTCGCCCTGGCGATCGGCCTGCTATGGCTGACCACGCGCAATGGCAAAACCCTGCGCTGAATGGATTACCGGACCCGCGAACCGATCGCCCCAAGCGGTTTGGGCGGCTCATTCGGGATCCGGCGGCGGGGGCCGGACCCGGATGCGCGACGGCGTATATTCAGGGCGCCGGGATGGTAAAGCGCTGATGGATTTGTTCCAGTTCGCCGATAATCTCGTCGTCCAGGATCAGATCAAGGCTATCCAGGTTGGTCTGCAATTGCGCAAGCGACGTGGCCCCAAGCAGGGTGGAGGCCACAAAAGGCTGCCGGCGCACAAACGCCAGCGCCATCTGGGCGGGATCCAGGCCGTAACGCTGCGCCAGCGCCACGTATTCGGCAATCGCCTGCTGGGTATGGGGCGCGCTGTAGCGGGTAAAGCGGCTAAACAACGTATTGCGCGCGCCCGCCGGTTTGGCGCCGTTGAGGTATTTGCCGGTCAGCGTGCCGAACGCCAGGCTGGAATAGGCCAGCAGTTCCAGCCCTTCAAACTGGCTGATTTCCGCCATGCCCACTTCAAAACTGCGGTTCAGCAGACTGTAGGGGTTCTGCACCGTCACGATGCGCGGCAGGTCGTGTTTTTCCGCCAGGTGAAGATAACGCATGGCGCCCCAGGGCGTCTCGTTGGAGATGCCGAGATAGCGGATTTTTCCCGCCCGCACCTGCTCGGTCAGCGCTTCCAGCGTTTCAAGTATCGTCACCGCCAGCTTTTCATCGGTGTACTGATAATTCAGCTTGCCGAAGCAATTGGTGGCGCGCTGCGGCCAGTGAACCTGGTAGAGGTCGAGATAATCGGTGTTGAGACGCCGCAGGCTGGCGTCCAGCGCCATGCGGATATTCTTGCGATCCAGTATTTGCTGTGGACGGATGCCGGCATCGTTGCCGCGCGAAGGACCGGCGACCTTGCTGGCCAGGATGATTTTTTCCCGCTGGCCGCGCCGCTTGAGCCAATTGCCGATATAGGTTTCCGTTAGCCCCTGGGTTTCGGGGCGCGGCGGCACCGGATACATTTCAGCCGTGTCGATAAGATTCACCCCGGCGGCAACGGCAAGGTCCAGCTGCGCATGGGCATCGGCCTGCGTATTTTGCTCGCCAAAGGTCATGGTGCCCAATCCCAGGACGCTGACTTCAAGTGAACTATGGGGAATACGGTGATAACGCATTGAGGCTCGTTCCTTAATGTCTGAAAAGATCAGGCGTCAACAGGCGCCGCCCGATCAGACTATAACCAAGCCAGGCCGCGGGGAAAAGCGCAAAATGGGCGGGCGGGGAGGTTTAACCGGCAATTGCGCCGAATACTCAGCGCGCGATCATCTGCGATACTTCATTACCGTTGATCTGCATGTCGTTGCCCCGCTCGTCGGTATAACGAATCAGGCCGGTACTCTTATCCAATTCGGGCTTGCCCTGGGTCAAAATCATCCGGCCGTCCTTGGTCGCCATCACATAATCGCTGGCGCAGCCCGACAGCAAGACGGCGCATAACACCGCCGATACGATTGCCACATATTTTTTCATGTTATATCCATGTTAAGCACTGGGTCCATTACGGCGGGCGCGGCTGACTTTCTTATTCCTGAGCAGGTTCAACGCCTCGACTCCCATAGAGAAAAACATCGCAAAATAAATGTAGCCTTTAGCCACATGAACATCAACGCTTTCAAGTATCAAAGTGAAACCGATTAAAATCAGGAACGCCAGCGCCAGCATCTTGACCGAAGGATGGCGAGCGACAAACTCGCCAATCGGCCGCGCGGCGAACATCATGACGCCGACGGAAATCACCACCGCCGCCATCATGATAAACAGATGATTGGACAGGCCGACGGCGGTAATGACCGAATCCAGGCTGAAGATGATATCCAGCAGCATGATTTGCGTGATGGCGCCGAGAAACGAGCTGACATTTGTGTTTTGATCGGTTTCGCCGCCTTCAAGGGCCTGGTGGATTTCCCGGCTTGATTTCCAGATGAGGAACAATCCCCCCAGCAGTAAAATCAGATCGCGAACCGACACCTCGGTTGCGAAAACGGTAAACAAGGGGTATGTCAGGCGGATTACCCAGGAAATGGACGCCAGCAGGCAAAGCCGCATGACCATGGCGCCAAACAGGCCCAGACGGCGGGCTTTGGCCTGCTGCGCCGCGGGCAGCTTGGCGACCACCAGGGAGAGAAAAATAATATTATCAATGCCAAGGACGATTTCCAGAATAGTCAGTGTGCCCAGAGCCAGCCACGCGTCGGGATCCACGATCCAATCAAACATTATGATCCATTACCTAATTGTAAACGAAACTTAAACGAATATTATAAACAGGTGCAGAGGGCGGCAGGCAAGGAAAAATACATTTACACCAGGAAATGTCGGGCCAGCATCGGTCCGGTAAAGGTTTTTTTCAGGTAAAACCCCCGCGGCAGGGTCATGATTGGCTGGCCGAATTCGCCGGTGGCCTTGGTCAGCGCCCGGCTGTTGGCCGCCTTCGGCCTCAGTTGCAGCACCTCGCCATGGCGCGCGGTAATATGTTCCACCCGCCCCAGCACGATAAGGTCCATTAATTCTTCCCAGTCGTTTTGCAACAGCAGTTCTTCCTCGGCGCTGGGACTCCATAACAGCGGCGTTCCGACGCGCCGCCGGGTCAGCGGAATCTCGCGCGCGCCTTCCACCGGTATCCACAAGACCCGGGCCAGCTTATACCGCACATGGCTGGTTTCCCAGGTCACGCCGCTGTTGCCGGTCAGCGGCGCGACGCAGACAAAGGTGGTTTCCAATGGGCGGCCAAGGCTGTCGACCGGGATGGTTTTCAGCTCCACCCCGATGGCGGCAAAATCCTGCTCCGGCTTGCTGCCCGCGCTGGCGCCCAGGTAGCGCTCCAGCAACACGCCGATCCACCCCTTATCGCGCTTCAGATCGGCCGGCGCCACCAGGCCGGCATGCGCCGCCAGCTCACCCAGATTATAGCCCGCCAGGGCGTTGGCGCGCGCCAACAGCTCGGTTTCATCGCCCGGTGGGGGAATGGGTGTGGTGATGATGGGGAGGGTCGTAAACACGTGTCCGCCTGCTGTATAAAAACTAACCGGTCGTCAGGGTCGCCCGACCCTGGCGGCATAATTAATTGTCATCTAAAAATAATAGCATGATTTCACACCCTTTTTTAAGCCGCGTGGTTTTTTCGCCGCCGAAACGCGCGAGGTTGTGCACCTGAAGCGGCCGACAATGAACAGGATCTTACACCATGTTATCCACAGATCCATGGGATAAACCTAATAAACTGCCAGTACTGTCACTATTTACAGCCTTGACGCTGCTTTTTTTTGCTGGTTTGTACATAAATCGCCGAGCTTAACAGCATAAATTGTGGATAAAACCATCATCGCCTGTTTTTTGACCTTAAGGTTGCCGATGGCGCGCGAAGCGGATCCCACTCGATCGTGTCAAGCCGCGGATCCGCTAATATGCCTCTGAAAATCCTTGTTTTTTTTTGACATCGGATTTTTTCCGCCAACGGACGGCGAAAAGTTTTCCCCGTTTAATCCGGTGTTCTGCACATACCTATCCACAGAAAAAGTGAATAAAACCACCGCCTGTTTGCCGCGGCTGTTGATAACAATGCCGCATCCGGACGCCTTGCTCCTCCCCTGAAGTCGGACATTCCTCAAAAGCAGTGGTTTACCCTATTGAGCGAGTGTGAAACAATCAGCTATCTTTGCATTTTATGTAATCGAGGTAGTCCGGTGATCGATGATGATGGCTACCGCCCGAATGTTGGTATTGTGATCTGTAATCGTGATGGGCAGGTGGTATGGGCCAGGAGATATGGACAGCACTCATGGCAGTTTCCCCAGGGCGGCATTAATCCTGGCGAAACCGCCGAACAGGCTATGTACCGCGAACTGTACGAAGAGGTCGGACTGAGCCGTAAAGATGTGCGTATACTGGCCTCCACCCGCAACTGGCTGCGCTACAAGCTGCCAAAGCGTCTGGTACGCTGGGACACCAAACCGGTCTGTATCGGCCAGAAACAAAAATGGTTTCTGTTACAGCTCATGTGCCCGGATGCCGATATCAATATGCAGTGCGGGGGCACCCCTGAGTTCGACGGCTGGCGTTGGGTCAGTTTCTGGTACCCGGTGCGCCAGGTTGTTTCCTTTAAGCGGGACGTTTACCGCCGGGTAATGAAAGAATTTTCCACTATTGTCATGCCGTTGCAGGAAAGCGCAGTGCAGCGGCCTCTCCCAGGCTATAAACGGAAGAGGGGTTAAGCTACGCAGAATATGCTCACGCGATTGCGGGAAATCGTTGAAAAGGTCGCCGCCGCGCCGCGCCTGTCGGATACGCTGGAAATTCTGGTTAATGAAACCTGCCTGGCGATGGATACCGAAGTCTGTTCGGTTTATCTGGCCGATAACGATCGTCGCTGTTATTACCTGATGGCTACGCGTGGTTTGCAAAAACCGCGCGGGCGCACCATTACGCTTGCCTTCGATCAGGGGATCGTCGGGCTGGTGGGCCGCCTGGCGGAGCCCATCAATCTGGCCGACGCCCATAACCACCCCAGCTTTCAGTATATCCCGGCGGTAAAAGAGGAGCGTTTCCGCTCCTTCCTCGGTGTGCCCATTATCCACCGCCGCCAGTTGCTGGGCGTATTGGTGGTGCAGCAGCGCGAACATCGCCAGTTCGATGAAAGCGAAGAATCCTTTATGGTGACGCTGGCCACGCAAATGGCCGGCATCCTTTCCCAGTCGCAGCTCAACGCGCTGTTCGGCCAGTATCGCCAGACGCGGATCCGCGCCCTGGCCGCGGCCCCCGGCGTGGCGATTGCCCAGGGGTGGGTGGACAGCAGCCAGCCTTCGCTCGATCAGGTGTTCCAAGCCTCGTCGCTTGACAGCGCGCGCGAGCGCGAGCGCCTGACCTTCGCCCTCGGCGAGGCGGCGGCGGAATTCCGCCGTTTCAGCAAGCGTTTCACCGCCAATGCGCAAAAAGACAGCGCCGCTATTTTTGATCTCTACTCCCATTTGCTTAACGACGCCCGTCTAAAGCGTGAACTGTTCGCGCAAATCGATGCCGGCGCCATGGCCGAATGGGCGGTAAAGCAGGTCATCGAGCTGTTCGCCGAACAGTTCGGCCAGCTTAATGACGGCTATATGCGCGAGCGCGCCGGGGATTTACGCGCCCTTGGACAGCGGCTGCTGTTTCATCTTGATGATAATGTCCAGGGCGAGACCCCCTGGCCGTCGCGCTTTATCCTGGTGGCCGATGAGCTGAGCGCCACGCTGCTGGCCGAAATGCCGCAGGACAAAATGGTGGGCGTGGTGGTCAGGGACGGCGCCGCCAATTCCCATGCCGCCATCCTGGTGCGGGCCATGGGGATCCCGACCGTTATGGGCGCCGATATCCAGCCGGCGCTGCTAAATCAGCGGCTGCTGGTGGTGGACGGCTATCGCGGCGAGCTGCTGGTGGACCCCGAACCGGTGCTGGTGCAAGAGTACCAGCGCTTGATAAGCGAGGAGAAACAGCTCAGCCGCCTGGCGGAAGACGACGTGGAACAGCCGGCGACCATGAAGGGCGGCGAGCGTATTCAGGTGATGCTTAACGCCGGACTCAGCCCCGGGCATGAACAGCGGCTGGGCAATCGGGTGGACGGCGTCGGCCTGTATCGCACCGAAATTCCGTTTATGCTGCAAAGCGGGTTTCCCTCCGAGGATGAGCAGGTGGCGCAATACCAGGGCATGCTGCAACTGTTCCCGGCGAAATCGGTTACGCTGCGCACCCTGGACGTCGGCTCCGATAAGCAACTGCCCTATATGGCGCCGCTCAATGAGGAAAACCCTTGCCTGGGCTGGCGCGGGATCCGTATTACGCTCGATCAGCCGGAAATTTTCCTGATCCAGGTGCGCGCCATGCTGCGGGCCAACGCGGCCACCGGTAATCTCAGCATCCTGTTGCCGATGATTACCAGCGTCGATGAAATCGACGAAGCGCGGCGCCTTATCGACCGCGCCGGACGGGAAGTGGAAGAGATGCTGGGCTATGCCCTGCCGCCGCTGCGCATCGGCGTGATGATTGAAGTGCCCGCAATGGTGTTTATGCTGCCGCTGCTTATCAACCGGGTGGATTTTGTCTCGGTGGGCAGTAACGATCTGACTCAATACCTGCTGGCGGTGGACCGCAACAATACCCGGGTGGCGGCCATGTACGATAGCCTGCACCCGGCCATGCTGCAGGTGCTGGCGAAAATCGTCACCGAGTGCCGTCTGCTGGGACTCGATTGCAGCCTGTGCGGCGAAATGGCCGGCGACCCCATGGGCGCCCTGCTGTTGACCGGCATGGGCTATCGCACCCTGAGCATGAACGGACGCAGCGTTGCCCGCATAAAGTATCTGCTGCGCAATGTGGAGCTGGGCGATGCCGTCACCCTGGTGGAACGCGTGCTCACCGCGCAAAATGCCATTGATGTGCGTCACCAGGTGGCGGCGTTCCTGGAGCGCCGCGGGCTGGGCGGCCTTATCCGCGGCGGCCGGTAAGGCGGCGGGAAGGATGGCCTTGGATTAAAAACGCGTAAATTTACCCTGGCTCCGCCGCGAATAATAGAGCGCTATGTTATGCTATGCCGCCCTCGGGCGAACCAAGCGCATCGCGAGCCAACGTTTGGTTCGCAACCGTATGGCCTGCCGCCCCGTCGTGCCGACGTGGTGAAAATGACATATATCGTGGTGATGAATGACAATGAATTATCTGGCCTTCCCTCAGTTTGATCCGGTGATTTTCTCCATTGGACCGGTGTCGCTCCATTGGTACGGCCTGATGTACCTGGTCGGTTTTGTCTTTGCCATGTGGCTTGCGGTGCGCCGCGCCAACCGGCCCGGTAGCGGCTGGACCAAGGACGAGGTGGAGAACCTGCTGTACGCCGGGTTCCTGGGCGTGTTCCTGGGCGGACGCATCGGCTATGTGCTGTTCTATAACCTGCCGCAGTTTCTCGATAATCCGCTGTATTTGTTTAAAGTATGGGACGGCGGCATGTCGTTCCACGGTGGCCTGATCGGCGTCATTATCGTGATGTTTTGGTTTGCCCACCGCACCAAACGGCATTTTTTCCAGGTGGCGGATTTTATTGCCCCGATGATCCCCTTCGGCCTCGGCGCCGGCCGTCTGGGCAACTTTATCAACGGCGAGCTTTGGGGACGCGTCACGACGGATACCCCGTGGGCGATGCTGTTTCCCAGCTCGCGCGGCGAGGATCTGGCCCTGTTGCCGTCGCATCCGCAATGGCAGGCGTTGTTTAATCAGTATGGCGTGTTGCCCCGCCATCCCTCACAGATCTATGAGCTGCTGCTTGAAGGCGTGGTGCTGTTTATCATCCTGAATCTGTTTATCCGCAAGCCGCGCCCGTTGGGCAGCGTTTCCGGCCTGTTCCTGATGGGATACGGCGCGTTTCGCATCATCGTGGAGTTTTTCCGCCAGCCCGACGCGCAGCTCGGTTTATTCGACGATGCCATCAGCATGGGGCAAATCCTGTCGTTGCCGATGATTATCGCCGGCCTGATTATGTTTATCTGGGCGTATCGCCGCCGCCCGCAGCAACAACTGTCCTGAGGTTACATGAAACAGTATTTGGAATTGATGCGCCTGGTACGTACTCAAGGCACGCCGAAAGCCGATCGCACCGGCACCGGCACGTTATCGATTTTCGGCCATCAGATGCGCTTCAACCTGCGTCAGGGCTTTCCGTTGGTCACCACCAAGCGTTGCCACCTGCGCTCGATCATTTATGAGCTGCTGTGGTTTCTCAACGGCGATACCCAGGTGGACTATCTGCATGAGCATAATGTGTCCATTTGGGATGAGTGGGCGGATAAGGACGGCAACCTCGGCCCGGTGTACGGTAAGCAATGGCGCGCCTGGGGCGCGGCGGATGGCCGGCGGATTGACCAGTTAAGCCGGGTGATCGGGCAGTTGCGCCAGGATCCGGACTCGCGGCGCATTATCGTCTCCGCCTGGAACGTGGGCGAGCTGGATCAGATGGCGTTGGCGCCATGCCATGCCCTGTTCCAGTTTTATGTGGCCGACGGCACCTTGTCCTGCCAGCTTTACCAGCGTTCATGCGATATTTTTCTCGGCCTGCCGTTTAATATCGCCAGCTATGCGTTATTGGTGCATATGGTGGCGCAGCAGTGCGACCTGGAGGTAGGGGATTTTGTCTGGACCGGCGGCGATACCCATCTGTACAGTAATCATCTGGAACAGGCCGATCTGCAGCTGACCCGCGCGCCGCGTGAACTGCCGCGCCTGGTTATCAAGCGTAAGCCCGCATCGCTGTTTGACTATCGGTTCGAGGATTTCGATATCCAGGGTTATGATCCGTATCCGCCGATCAAGGCGCCGGTGGCCATCTGATAGCCGGCGCTCTTTGACACGTCTGTTTTTAACATTAGTGTTAGCGGGCCTAGCGAGCCGTGGGGCGCTCGGTCGGGCGGGAAACCCACGCCCGATTCGACCCCATCGGCACGCTCTCCCTTGAACACGTCTGTTTTTAACATTAGTGTTAGCGGGCCTAGCGAGCCTGGATGTGCGGTGAGCGCTCTATTTTTGTAATGTTTACCGCACTTTTTTGTCTTTTTTCACCCTTCCCCCAAATTCATTTCGCAGCCCGCCGCATGTTGCGCCCGACCCGGTAGCCGGGCGGGGCGGATAGCCGTTATCCTGCGGTCCATGAAAATCTCAAACGTGTCACAGCAGGGTTACACCCTGGTAGAAATGATGCTGGTGCTTACCCTGTCGGCGATACTGACGCTTTCGGGTGGTTTCGTCTGGCGCCATTACCAGCATCAATCCCAGCTTGATCAGGCGGCCCGCCAGATAGCGGATTTCCTGCAGCGTATCCAATGCCGGGCCAGCTGGGGCAATCATCACTATCGCGTCACGGTACAAACCGGCTGCGACTGGTCGCTGGCCGTGGCTACCGACGCGCCATCACGCCATCCGCCGCCCCCGGCAATGGCCTTGCGACCGCAGGCGTCCTCCGGCGGGGTCCGGCTGGACATTTCCGCCCCCGGCTACCTTACGCTTGCGGGATGGCGCAATACCACCACCGCGGCCCATCTGACCCTCAGCAACCCGGCGGGCAGGGTCAAGATTATCCTCTCGGGCAAAGGGCGGATAAGGTTATGCAGCGAACGCGGCCATTGGGCGGGTATCGGGCCATGCTAGGCCGGACGCAGCGGGGAGCGAGCCTGGTGGAAACCTTATGCGCCATGGCGGTGATGTCCCTGCTGCTGCTGGCCGGCCTGCGGCTGTTACCGCTGTCGCACCGTCTCAGCCAAAGCGGCATGCAACAGGCCAGGCTGGCAAGGCAGCTTGATCATAGCCTGCTGTCCATGGAAAAGGATCTCCGCCGCGCCGGTCATTGCCGGCCCCCCTGCGCGCGGCCGGCCGTCGTCATCGGCCAGCGGCGCGGCGAGCGTGAAAACTCCTGCCTGATTGTCAGCTATGCCTTTTATCCGACCGACGCCAGGAAGCCGGGCGGCCGCTTGGCCAACGACACCTTCGGATACCGTTTGCATCGGGGCGCGTTGGAAACCCAGCGCGGCGTCAGGCATTGTGACGAGTCTGGCTGGGCCAATATGCATGACCCACGGCAGTTGCGGATAAAACAGGTCCGGTTCGAACCGGTGGCGGTAAATGCGTGGCGGATTAGCCTGTACGGCGTTCCCGTCGATCGTCCGGGCAGCGGATGTCGGACCAGCCGTATCGTTATCGGGCGCAATGGATGAATAATCAATCGCAACGCGGCGGCGGTTCCCTGGCGGCGCTGCTGGCCGTATTGTTTACCGGCATGTTGGCCTTATCGGGTTGGCAGCGGTTTATGGATGCCTCCCTGTCATTAATCGAGGATGAACAGCGTTACCTGAGCGCTTTTCATCAGGCCGAATCCGCGTTGTCATGGGGCGCGCGCCAGCATTGGCGGGGGACGGAAGGGCAATGTCTGCGGCCGCCGGCCGGGGACTTCCAGGCCTGCCTGCTGGCGGGCGCGGGCGGAAGGTGGATTCTGCGCGGCCATGGCGAAGGTTTGGATGAACCCTTGTACCTGTATCATGTGATGGCCATGCGCGGGGTCGGACCTCGGGGGGGCGACGGAGCATCCTGGCGTCTGGCTCCGTTGCCCGGGGGCTGGCTCGACTATCATCCTGGCTGAGCTCAGCGGATCCATGAAGAGGGATTATGAAGAGATGTTGTCAGCGCGGGCACGGCATGACGGAAGCACTGATTGCGGTGCTGCTGTTTTCGCTGGCGGCGCTGTTTATGCTGCACTACCTGCAACGGCTGGCAGACCGGCAGGAAGATTTGCGTCAGTACCGGCAGGCGTTGACGTTCAGCCATCAGGCGCTGGAAGGGTATCGTCTGCCGCACCTGCGGGATCGGCTGGTCAACAGCCTGGACCTGCCGGCCGGCTGGCGGCTTGAGATAGCGGCGCATCCGCAGGGAGGCGGCTGCGCGCGGGTCAGCGCAGGGGTTGATACCGCGCGCGGACAGCGGGCGACGCTATGCGAATGGTTTTGTTTAGCCTATGACGCGCAGCAAGGCGGCGGTGACTCCGTCGATGACGGATGATCAACGCTTGTTTTCAGCGCAAATCCCGCTAGAGTGTCGGCATGAACAACACCCATTGGGTCGGGCAAAGGGGGCGGCATGTTTACGGTGTACCATTCAAACCAGCTGGATTTGCTTAAAACGCTGGCCGCTTCGCTTATCGAGGGGCGCCCGCTGCGCGATCCGTTCCAGCCAGAAGTGGTGCTGGTCCAGAGCTCCGGCATGGCCCAATGGATGCAGATGGAGCTGGCGTCGCGGTTCGGCATTGCCGCCAATATCGAGTTTCCCTTGCCCGCCAGCTTTATCTGGCAAATGTTCACCCGCGTCCTGCCGGATATCCCGCAGGAGAGCGCGTTCTCCAAAGACGCCATGACCTGGAAGCTGATGGCTCTGCTGCCAAGGATATGCGAGCAGCAGGGGTTCGAGGTGATTTGCCAGTACCTGAAGGACGACGCCGACCGGCGCAAATGTTTTCAGTTTGCCGCGCGCATCGCGGATCTGTTCGATCAATACCTGGTATTCCGGCCGGACTGGCTGGAACGCTGGCAGCGGGGGGAACAGGTGCCGGATCTGGGCGATGCCCAATCCTGGCAGGCCCCTTTGTGGCGGGAACTGGTGGCGTTTACCGACCGGGCCGGGCAATCGCCCTGGCATCGCGCCAATCTCTATGCACGGTTTATCAACACGCTGGAAGAGGCGACCGAATGTCCGCCGGACCTGCCCGAGCGCGTATTTATCTGCGGGATCTCGGCCTTGCCGCCTACTTATATCCAAGCCTTGCAGGCGCTGGGGCGACATATCGATATCCACCTGCTGTTCACCAATCCTTGCCGCTACTATTGGGGTGACATCCGCGATTACGCCTTTCTGGCCAGGCTGCAGAGCCGTGCGCGCACCCATTACCAGGAGCCGCGCCAACAAGCGCTTTTCCGCCAGCCGGCGCAGGCCGGGTCGTTGTTCAACGACGCGGGAGAACAGCAGGTCGGCAATCCGCTGCTGGCCTCCTGGGGCAAACTGGGCCGCGATAACCTGTTTCTGCTGGCCCAGCTGGATGGCGTTCAGGAGGTGGACGCCTTTGTCGATCCGCCCGGCGACGGCCTGCTATCCACCCTGCAGCGCGATATCCTGGAACTGGAAGATCACGCCGTGGTCGGCATGACCCGCGAGACTCTGGAGAACAGCCGGGCCAAACGGCTGTTGCAACCGGCCGATCGGTCCCTGAGCCTGCATGTCTGCCACAGTCCGCAGCGCGAGGTGGAAGTGCTGCACGATCGGCTGCTGGCGATGATTGGCGACGATCCGGCGCTATCGCCCCGCGATATCATCGTCATGGTGGCGGATATCGATCGTTACACCCCGGCGATCCAGGCGGTATTCGGTTATGCCGGCACCGGACGCTATCTGCCTTTCGCCATTTCCGACCGGCGAGCGCGCCATATCCATCCAGCGCTGCCGGCGTTTCTGTCGCTGCTGGAGCTGCCGCAAAGCCGCTTCGCCGCCGAGCAGGTGCTGGCGCTGCTCGAGGTGCCGGCGGTGGCGGCGCGTTTTTCGATTAACGAAGACGGACAGAAACTGCTGCGGCAATGGGTTGCCGAGTCGGGCATCCGCTGGGGGCTGGACGACGATAATATCCGCGAGCTGATGCTCCCCGCCACCGGCCAGCATACCTGGCAGTTCGGACTGACGCGCATGTTGCTTGGATATGCCATGGATAGCCATGGCGGGGATTGGCGCGGCATCCTGCCTTACGACGAATCAAGCGGGCTGATTGCGGAACTGGTGGGCAACCTGGCGGAACTGCTGGCGCAGCTCGGGCGCTGGCGCGACATCCTGCGGGAACCGCGCGTTCTGGCGGGATGGCTGCCCTGCTGCCGGGAGCTGGCGGCGGACTTTTTCCTGCCGGACAGCGAGACCGAAGCCGCGCTGGCGGTGCTGGAAACGCAATGGCAGGAGATCCTGCGCTTCGGCCTGCAGGCATCCTATGACGAACCGTTGCCCGTCGCGCTGCTGCGCGACGAACTTTCCGCCCGGCTGGATCAGCAGCGTGTCAGCCAGCGTTTCCTGGCCGGCACCATCAATTTCTGTACGCTGATGCCCATGCGATCGATACCCTTCAAGGTGGTGTGCCTGCTGGGCATGAACGACGGCGTCTACCCGCGTTCGCTGCCGCCGCAGGGGTTCGATTTGATGGCCGGCCAGGCGAGGCGGGGCGACCGCAGCCGGCGCGACGATGATCGCTATTTGTTCTTGGAAGCGTTGCTATCGGCCCAGCAGCGTTTTTATATCAGTTTTATCGGCAAGTCGATCCAGGATAACGGCAAGCGCTATCCGTCGGTCCTGGTCAGCGAATTAATCGAATATGTCGCGCAGAGTTTTTACCTGCCGGGCGATGAAGACGCGGATGTGGATACCAGCGCCGCGCGCGTCGGCGCGCACCTGTGCCAGTGGCACAGCCGCATGCCGTTCGCGGCGGAAAATTTTATCGATGACACCGAACAGCAAAGTTTTGCCGCGGAGTGGCTACCCGCCGCCAGCGCGGGCGGCAAGCCCCATCCGCCATTCGCCCGTCCGCTGGCTACGCAGCCGGTTACCCAGTTGGCGTTTGAGGTATTAAAACGATTTTACGGCCACCCGGCGCGCGCCTATTTCCAGCAGCGCCTGGGCGTCTGGTTCCGGCTGGAGGAAACCGAGCTGTCCGCCGACGAGCCGTTCGTCGTCGAAGGACTGGACCGCTATCAACTCAACGACCAACTGCTTAATACGCTTATCGCCGGTGAAGATCCGGACCGGCTATACCGCACCTTCAGGGCGGCCGGCTACCTGCCGTACGGCGCCTTCGGCGAGCTCTATTGGGCCAAACAGCGGGATGAGATGGCCCTGCTGGCCGCCACGGTGCGTGAACAGCGCCGGGAAGGAACGCAAAGCACCGAGATAAGCCTGCTGCTGGGCGACATCGAACTGAGCGGCTGGTTGCCCCAGGTGCAAAACGACGGCCTGTTGCGCTGGCGTCCGGGTATTTTATCAATGAAGGACGGCATGGCGCTCTGGCTTGAGCATCTGGCTTGGTGCGCCATGGGCGGCGGCGGTGAAAGCCGTATGTACGGCACCAAGGGCCAGTGGCGTTTCGCCGCGATGGCGCGGGAGCAGGCCAGCGCGTGTTTGCAGGCGTTGGTGGCGGGCTATGTCCAGGGCATGAGCGCGCCGCTGTTATTATTGCACCGCGCCGGGGGCGCGTGGCTGGCGCAAAGTTATGATCACGACACCGGCGCCCTCGACTGGGGCGAATCCTGCCAGCGCCAGGCGCGCGATAAGCTGATGCAAGCCTGGCAAGGGGACGGCTACACGCCCGGCGAGGGACAAGATCCTTACCTGCAGCGGCTGATGCGGCAACCGGACGCGCAGCACATTGAGGCGATTATCCAGGCGGCGCAGCTTTACCTGCTGCCTCCTTTCAGTCATAACCTGGCGGAATCCGAAAAGGCACGACGGGGGAAAAAAAGCACGTTAAGCTAACGAGACCGGCTACAGACTGCTGACAAAGCTGCTCGTCATTCCCGCAGGCACCGATCTGTCATCAAATTCAAAGCGGTATACCTATTGCGGATTAAAGCGAAGAGGCCATGGCCGGCCCTTCAGGGTTGTTGGAGAGTGGAATGCGTAGATTGGTTGTGGGACTGCTTAGTTGTATGGTGTTGGTTTTTTTTGGCATTACGCCCGCCGGAGCCGATACCGCCGGCTGGCAGCCGATAAAGGAGACTATCCGCAAAAGCAGCAAGGACGTGCGTGAGTACCAGGCCGTCCGGCTGGCCAACGGCATGACGGTACTGCTGGTCAGCGATAAGCAGGCGGTAAAATCGCTGTCGGCCATCGCGGTGCCGGTGGGCTCGCTGGAAAACCCCGATAACCAGCTGGGCCTGGCCCACTATCTCGAACATATGATCCTGATGGGGTCGAAGAAATACCCACAGCCGGAAAACCTGTCGGAATTCCTGAAAAAGCACGGCGGCGATCATAATGCCAGCACCGCCTCCTATCGCACCGCCTTTTATCTCGAGGTGGAAAACAACGCCCTGGAGCCGGCCATCGATCGCCTGGCGGACGCCATCGCCGAACCTTTGCTCGACCCCGGCAACGCCGATAAGGAGCGTCATGCCGTCAATGCCGAACTCACCATGGCCCGCGCCAATGACGGCTTACGCATGGCGCAAATCCGCGCCGAAACCATGAACCCCGCCCACCCCGGCTCGCGTTTTTCCGGCGGCAACCTCGACACCCTGCGTGATAAGCCGGGCAGCAACCTGCATCAGGCGCTGAAGGCGTTTTATCATCGTTACTATTCCGCCAACCTGATGGTGGCGGTGATCTACGGCAACCAGCCGTTGCCTGAACTGGCGAGGATCGCCGCCGCCACCTATGGACGCGTGGCCGACCGCCATGCCACCGTGCCCAGGATTACCGTACCGGCGGTTACTAAAAAACAGACCGGCGTCCTGATTCATTACCAGCCGGTGCAGCCGCAGAAAATGCTGCGCATCGAGTTCCCCATAGCCAATAACAGCCTGGCGTTTCGCAGCAAAAGCGATACGTATATCAGCTACCTGATTGGCAATCGCAGCCCCAATACCCTGGCGGACTGGTTGCAGAAACAGGGGCTGGCGGATGCGATAGACGCCGGCGCCGACCCCATGGTCGATCGCAACGGCGGCGTATTCGCCATTGCCACCTCCCTGAGCGATAAGGGACTCAGGCAACGGGATGAAGTGGTGGCGGCTATTTTCAGTTACCTGAAAACCCTGCGCGAACGGGGAATACAGCGGCAATATTTCGATGAAATCGCCCATGTGCTGGATCAGGATTTTCGCTATCCGGTGATTACCCGAAATATGGATTATATCGAATGGCTGGTGGACTCCATGCTGCGGGTACCGGTGCGCCACGTGCTCGACGCCTCCTACGTGGCGGATCGTTACGATCCCAAGGCCATCGCCGCGCGCCTGGACAGCATGACGCCGGATAATGCCCGCATCTGGTTTATCAGTCCGGACGAACCGCATAACAAAAGCGCCTATTTTGTCAACGCGCCTTACCAGGTGAATAAAATCCCGGCGGAACGGCTGAGTCTGTGGCGTCAAACCCAGCCGCATATCCGGCTGTCGCTGCCGACGCTCAATCCCTATATCGCCAGCGATTTTTCATTGATTAAAACCACCGCGGCGCCGGTCTATCCGCAGTTGCTGATAGACGAACCGGGGCTGAGGCTGCGTTATATGCCCAGCCGTTATTTTGCCGACGAGCCGCGGGCGGATATCACCCTCAATTTCCGTAATCCCGCCATCATGGCCACCGCCCGCAACCAGGTGCTGTATTCCCTTAACGATTATATCGCCAGCCAGGATCTGGCCGAATTGAGCAACCAGGCCTATGTGGGGGGCATCAGCTTTTCCACTTATGAAAACGACGGGCTGACCATCAAGGCCTCGGGTTATACCCAGCGCCTGTCGCAGCTGGTACTCAGCCTGGTTGAGCGTTACGCCACCTATACCCCGACGGTGGATCAGCTGTTGCAGGCCAAAAGCTGGTACCGCGAGCAGCTTGACGGTACCGAAAAAGAAAAACCTTACGCCCAGGCGATGATCCCGGCCAAGGTCCTGTCGGCCCTGCCGTATGTGGAACGGGACGAGCGGCGCGCCCTGATAGACGGCATGACGGTGCGGGATCTGGAAGATTACCGCGAAACCCTGTTCAAACCCACCGCGCTGGATATGCTGGTGGTGGGAAATATGACGCCGCAACAGGCCACCGACCTGTCGGCGCAGTTGAAAAAGCAGATAGGTTGGACGGGTACGCAATGGCGACGCGCCGATAAAGTGAGCATCGTCCGGCCGCAGCTGGCGGTGATTCAAAAGCGGGGCGGTAGTTCGGATGCGGCGTTGTCCGCGGTGTATGTCCCGGCGGGTTATGATCGGGTCCAGGGCATGGCCAACAGCTATATGATCGCGCAGATTGTGGAATCCTGGTTCTATCAGCGGCTGCGAACCCAGGAACAGCTGGGATATGCGATTTTTATGGTGCCCGTGTTTGTCGGCGATCAGGGCGGCATCGGTTTTGTGCTGCAAAGCGGCACCCATCAGCCCGCTTATCTTTTCCAACGCTACCAGGCCTTCTTCCCAGAGGCGGAGCAGCGGCTGCGCGCCATGGCGCCCGAGGATTTCGAGCAGTATAAGCAAGGCATCATCAGCCAATTGCTACAGCAGCCGCAGACGCTGGCAGAAGAAGTGGGACAATATACCGATGATATCGAGCGCGATAACCCGTCTTTCGATACCCGTGCTAAAGTGGTGGCGGCGCTGCGGCAGCTGACGCTCGCTCAATTGGCCGATTTTTTCCATCAGGCGGTGATTGAGCCGACGGGCCTGGCGCTATTGTCGCAGATTGGCGGCGCGGATGGCCACGACCCGGCGGAATATGCCGCGCCGGCGGGCTGGCAGCTATACCCCAACGCCTCGGCGCTGCAAAAGATGTTACCCGTGCTTGCTCATCAGTAAAGGAAAACAGCATACGTGACCGCGCAGATTCTTAATCCGCTGACGTTGCCGCTTTGGGGCGCAAGCCTTATCGAGGCGTCGGCGGGTACCGGCAAAACCTACACCCTGGCGGCGCTGTATCTCCGGCTGTTGCTGGGGCTGGGCCAGCAGGCGGCTTATCAGCGCCCGCTCAGCGTGGAAGAGATCCTGGTGGTGACTTTTACCGAGGCGGCCACCGAGGAACTGCGGGGGCGCATCCGGGAGAATATCCACCGCCTGCGGCTGGCCTGCGTGCGCGATCCCTCGCGGCGCGCCACCGGCACGGATGACGTGTTTCAGGGCCTGCTGGCCCAGGTGGCCGATACGGAACATGCCGCTCGTTTGCTGCTGGCGGCAGAACGCCAGATGGATGAAGCGGCGATTTATACCATTCATGGCTTTTGCCAGCGCATGCTCGGCCAGAACACCGTCGAGTCGGGCATGCTGTTCCAGCAGACCCTGGTGGAAGACGAATCGGCCCTGCGGCGCCAGGTATGCGCCGACTTTTGGCGACGCCACTGTTATCCACTGCCTTATGCCATTGCCCGGGCCATCAACCGGGAGTGGGACGGTCCGGAAAAGCTGTTGGCGGAACTGTTGCCCTATCTGCAGGGCGAGGCGCCGGTGGTGCGCAATCCGCCGGATAAAACCGAGTCCATCATGGCGCGTCACGAGCGCATTATCGCGCAGATCGACGCCCTGAAACGGCAGTGGCGGCAGGCGGCGGGGCTGTTGCCGGCTCTGGTGGGGGGTTCCGGCGTCGACAAGCGCTCATACAGCAGTAAAAACCTGCCCTTATGGCTGGATAAACTGTCGGCCTGGGCCGCCGCGCCAACCGAGGATTACGCGGTGCCAAAAGAGCTAGAACGCTTCCGCCAATCGGTTCTGCGCGCCAAAACCACCCAGGGCTCGCCGCCCGAACATGGCCTGTTCGACGATATCGACCGGTTTTTCCAGGAGGCGCTGACCCTGCGCGAGCTGATTTTTGTGCTGGCGCTGGATGAAATCCGCCTCGCGCTGCGCCAGGAAAAACGCCGGCGCGGCGAAATGGGTTTTGACGATCTGCTTAGCCGTTTTGACGAAGCCCTGCGGGGAGAGCACGGCGGCGATCTGGCGCAATCGGTGCGCAAGCGTTATCCGGTGGCGATGATTGATGAATTTCAGGATACCGATCCCCAGCAATATCGCATTTTCCGCCGTATCTATGGCGGCCAGCCTGACTGCGGCCTGGTGCTGATAGGCGACCCAAAACAGGCGATTTACGCTTTTCGCGGCGCGGATATTTTCACCTATATGCGCGCCAGAAGTGAAGTTAGCGCCCACTATACTCTCGGTACCAACTGGCGCTCATCGCCAGCCATGATCGGCGCGGTAAATCGTCTGTTCCAATCGCTTCCCAATCCGTTTATTTTTCAGCAAATCCCCTTTTTGCCGGTGGCCGCCGCCCCGGACAGCGGCGGGCTGTCGCTGATGGTTGACGAGAAACCGCAGCCGGCGCTGCGGGTGTGGCTGCTGGACGGAGACGGAGCAGGGGTAAGTGAGTACCAACATATAATGGCGCGCCAGTGCGCCGCGGCCATCAGCGACCTGCTGGCCGCCGGCCGGGATGGCCGCGCCTGGCTCCACGGCCGCAAAGGGCGCGAGGCGCTGCAGGCCTCGGATATGACGGTGCTGGTGCGTAACCGTAATGAGGCGTCTCTGGTGCGCGATGCGCTAAGCGCGCTGTCGATCCCGGCGGTGTACCTCTCCAATCGCGACAGCGTGTTTGAAACCCCGGAGGCGCGCGAGCTGCTGTGGTTGTTGCAGGCTGTCCTGATACCGGGGCAGGATAACGCCCTGCGCTGCGCCCTGGCCACCAGCCTGATGGGGCTTGACGCACAGGATATCGACGCCATAAATAATGACGGTCAGGCCTGGGATGCCCTGGTGGATAAATTCGCCGGTTATCGCCAACTGTGGCGGCAACGCGGCGTGCTGCCGATGCTGCGTCAGGTGATGATCGCCCACCAGATGGCGGAGAACCTGCTGGCCAGCGTCAGCGGTGAGCGCCGGCTGACCGATCTGCTGCATCTGGCCGAACTGCTGCAGGAAGCCTCGGCGCAGCTGGATAATGAACACGCGCTGGTGCGCTGGCTGGCTTTACAGATAGAACAACCCAATACCCAGGCTGATAACCAGCAGCTCAGGCTTGAGAGCGACCGCCATCTGGTGCGTATTACCACGGTGCATAAGTCTAAGGGATTGGAATTTCCCGTGGTGTTCCTGCCGTTCGTCGCTGATTTCCGTCTGCAAAAGCGTCCTTTGTTCCACGACCGTGATGATTTCCAGGCCTGGCTGGATCTGGCGGCCGCCGATGAGAGCCTTGCGCTTGCCGAGGAGGAGCGGCTGGCGGAGGATCTGCGCCTGCTCTACGTGGCGTTGACCCGTTCCATTTATCAATGCTGCATTGGTATTGCGCCGCTCTATCGCGGCACCCGCGCCAAAAGCGGCGATACCGATGCGCACCAAAGCGCGCTGGGCTACCTGGTGCAGCAGGGCCAGCCCGCCGACGGCGCCGGCCTGCGGGCGCGGCTTGAACGGCTGTCCGACGCGGATATTGTCCTGGACGTGATTACCCAGCCGCAGGGCCGGCCCTGGCAACCGGCCGCGACGGCGCGGCATATCCTCGCCGCCCGGCGTTTCCGGCCGCGCGCCCTGGATAATTGGCGCGTTACCAGCTATTCCGGCCTGCAACAGCACGGCGGCGGGCCGGGGCTGATGGAGCTGCTGCCACGGCTGGATGTCGACGCGGTGGGCGAACGCCGTCAGGACGCTGAACCCGAGCTGTCGCCCCATACCTTTGCGCGCGGGGCTTCGCCCGGCACCTTCCTGCACGCCCTGTTTGAATCGCTCGATTTTACCCAGCCGCTGGATATGGCCTGGCTGGGCGGGCAACTGGCGCAAAATGGCATCAGCGATATATGGCAGCCGGTTATCGGGCAATGGATGGAACGGGTATTGAACACGCGGCTCGACGCTTCGGGCATCATGCTTTCCCGCCTGGATGCGGGCGGTAAACAGGCTGAGCTGCAGTTCTACCTGCCGATCGACGCCACGTTGACCGCCGGGGCGCTGGATACGCTGTGCAAACGCTACGATCCGCTGTCGGCGCGCTGCCCGCCGCTGGATTTCCCCCAGGTGCGGGGAATGCTCAAGGGGTTTATCGACCTGGTTTTCCGCTGGCGGGACCGATACTACCTGCTGGATTATAAATCCAACTGGCTGGGCGAGGACAATGCCGCCTATACCCCCGAGGCGATGGCGCATGCCATGATGGAGCATCGCTACGATTTGCAATACCAGCTTTATACCCTGGCGTTGCACCGTTATCTGCGCCATCGCCTGGCGGAGTATGACTACCGCCGCCATTTCGGCGGGGTATTCTATCTGTTCCTGCGCGGTGTCGCGGCCGATAATCCGGGCAACGGCATATTTTACTGCCGCCCCGAGCCGGCCCTGATTGACGGGCTGGATACATTATTCAGCCAGGGCGCGCCGGTCAACATCGAGGATAAGGCGGTTTAATGGATGAGGTTATCGAACAGGCTCGACAACTCGGGCTGTGGCGTACGCTGGATATCCAGTTTGCCCGCATGCTGGCGAGCGCGCGGGAGCCGGCCCTGATGCTGGCCTGCGCCTGCCTGAGCGCCGATGCCGGCGCCGGGCACGTCTGCCTGCCGTTGACCCTGTTGCATCCCGGCGGGCTGTTCAACGGCCGGTATCCGCAACTGGCAGGGCTTGCCTGGCGGCTGGCCGGCGAACCCGCGCCGGGCGATTGGCCGCGTTTGCTGAGCGCGTCGCCGGCGGTCAGCGACGGTTCCACGCCCACGCCCCTGGTTTTGGATCACGGCCGGCTATATTTGCAGCGCATGTGGCAAAACGAGCGGCGGGTAGCGGATTTCTTCAACGCCGTCCGCCCTCTGCCGGCTGGGGATGAATTACTGATAGGCCGGGTGCTTGATCGCTTTTTCCCGGCCGGTGGCGGTGATGAGGTTGACTGGCAGAAAGTGGCGGCGGCGGTGGCCATCACCCATCCGGTGGCGCTGATTTCCGGCGGTCCAGGCACCGGCAAAACCTCGACGGTGGCAAAACTGCTGGCCGCCATGGTGGTGCTGGGCGGCGATGCCCGCCTGCGCATCCAGTTGGCGGCGCCAACCGGTAAAGCGGCGGCGCGGCTGGGCGAATCCCTGGGCGCCGCGCTGGCGGCGCTGGGCCTTGACGAACGGCAGCGGCGGCTGTTTCCCGCGGAAGCCGTGACGCTGCACCGGCTGCTGGGCGCGCAGCCCAACAGCCAGCGCATGCGTTACCATCGGGATAATCCGCTGCACGTGGATATCTTGATTGTCGACGAAGCCTCTATGGTCGATTTACCGATGATGGCCAGCCTGATCGCGGCGCTGCCGCCGCGGGCGCGGGTGGTGTTTTTAGGCGATCGCTGCCAACTGGCGTCGGTGGAGGCGGGGGCGGTGCTGGGCGATATCTGCTTCTTGGCGGAAAACGGCTACAGCCCCGCGCGCAATGCCCAGCTGCGGCGGCTTACCGGCTGCGATGTGCCGCCGGGCACGCCGGTGCCGGGACATACGACCGGGGACAGCCTGTGCCTGCTGCGTAAAAGCTACCGCTTTGACGCGCAGTCCGGCATCGGCCGGCTGGCCAATACGGTTAACAGCGGCGATAGCCGGGGGGCGCTGGCTTTGCTTAAGGGCGGGCGCGATCGGGATGTGACCTACGCGCCGGTGCGGGACGGCGCGGACTATCTACGGCTGCTGGAAGGGTGCGTTAAGGGTTACAGCGATTACCTGCGGCTGATAGGCGACGGCGCCGGGCCGGACGCGGTGTTATCGGCTTTTAACCAGTATCGCCTGCTGTGCGCGCTGCGCGAAGGGCCTTTTGGCGTCGCCGGCCTGAACGCGCGTATCGAACAGGCGTTGGCGCAGGCTGGGCTGATTACGCGCCAGGCGGATGCCGCCGCGCGGGGCTATGCGGGACGACCGCTGATGATCACCCGCAATGCGCCGGCGCTTGGGCTGTATAACGGCGATATCGGCATTATGCTGCCGGATGCGCGGTTGGAACTGAGAGCCTGCTTCCCGCTGCCTGGCGGCGCGATGAAAGCCGTCCCTTTAAGCCGCCTGCCCGATCATGAAACGGCGTTCGCCATGACGGTGCATAAATCCCAGGGTTCGGAATTTATCCATACGGCGCTGGTGCTGCCCAACCAGTTCCTGCCGGTGTTGACCCGCGAACTGGTTTATACGGCGATTACCCGCGCCCGCGAACGGCTGTCGGTATATGCCAACGACGCGGTGCTCAGCCAGGCCATCGACACGCCGACCGAGCGGCGCAGCGGCCTGCGCGAACTGCTGCTCAAGGGATAAATGGCGGACGGTCACTGGCCCGTCAGGTCCGCCACCAGGATTTTGGAGCGGCGGTGGTAGTTATACAGCGCCTGCTTCTGCTGTGGCAGCACTTCCACTTCCGCCGGGGTAAAACCGCGCTCCTGGAACCAGTGAATGCTGCGCGTGGTCAGTACAAACAGTTTTTTCAACCCCATTTGCCGCGCCTGCTGCGTTATGCGCTGCAACAGCATTTCCCCGCGCGAGGAGCTGCGATAATCGGGGTGTACCGCCACGCAGGCCATTTCACCCAGCCCTTCCTCGGGGAAAGGGTAAAGCGCGGCGCAGGCAATGGTCAGGTTGTCCCGTTCGATAATGGTGAATTTATCGATTTCCATCTCCAGCTGTTCGCGGGAGCGGCGCACCAGAATACCCTGCTGCTCCAGCGGCCGTATCAGCTCCAGGATGCCGCCGATATCATTAATGGTCGCGCGGCGTACCTGTTCCGCGCTTTCCATGACAATCTGCGTGCCGATGCCTTCACGGGAGAACAGTTCCTGCACCAGCGCGCCGTCATCTTGATAGCTTATCAGGTGACAACGGCGCACGCCGCTGCGGCAGGCTTTCACCGCGCCGCGTAAAAAACGCACCGTGCCGGACTGGTAGTCGCCTTTGTTTTCCAACGCGTCGATACGCAACTGGGCATCGTTGGGAAACAGTTCGGAGATGATCTCGCCCTTATCGTCAAACACCCCTTGGGAAGAGCAAAAACCAATAATCTTTTCCGCTTTGAGCTTGATAGCCATCTGCGTGGCCACCTCTTCCGAGGTCAGGTTAAAACTCTCACCGGTCACCGACACCGCCACCGGACCGAGCAGGACGATAGCGCCGCTGTCCAGCTGGCGATGGATTGCCTCGTCGTCGATACGGCGAATGCGCCCGCTGTGGCAGTAGTCCACCCCGTCGTCCACCCCGAGCGGCTGGGCAATGATAAAATTGCCGCTAACCACATTAATATGCGCGCCCTGCAGCGGCGTATTATTCAGGCTCATGGACAGCCGCGCGGTAATGTCCAGCTGCAGCAGGCCGGCGGCCTGCTTGACCAGCTCCAGCGTCGGCGCGTCGGTGACGCGGGTATGCTTGTGATAAATAGGTTCCAGATGGTGCACCGACAGATTGGCGTCGATTTGCGGCCGTGCGCCGTATACCAGCACCAGGCGGATGCCCAGGCTGTGAAGGAGGCCGATATCATTGACAATGTTGGCGAAGTTTTCATGTTCGATGGCTTCGCCGCCCAACATGACGACAAACGTCTTGCCGCGATGGGCATTGATATAGGGAACTGAGTGACGAAAGCCTTGGACCAGTTCAGTACTACGTTCCTTCACGGCAAATCCTCTGTGAATGATTATTCTGATTTTGTGTATTTTTATTCTATAAATGAGGTTATGGCAAGCAGCATTTATCCCCATCATTAATTGTAAAGAATCGAAAATAAACCCCGAAGCACTAAGCATAGAGGCTTTTAAGGATGACAGATACCGGCGGATTGGTTAAAGTTTTTGCCATTAAAAAAATGACTGTTTTTTCATTATAATAGCTTTTCCCCCGGGGGGACATGACCGATTCACATCATAATTCGGGGCGCAGGCGGTTGCTGCGTGGCGCCGCGGCCGCCTGGCTGCTGAGCCTCAGCCGCACCGGCATGGCGGCGCCGCCGCTGGTGGTGGCCGTGCGCATCTGGCCCGCGGCCAGCTACACCCGCATTACGCTCGAATCCCGGGCGCCGCTGCAGTACCGCCAGTTTATTCTCGCCAACCCCGACCGGCTGGTGGTGGATATCCAGGACGCGCGGCTCAATTCGGTGCTTGCGGGCGCCGGTCAATTGGTCAGCGAGGCGGATCCCTACATCCGACGGATGCGGGCCGGTCAGTTTGATCAACGCACCGCCCGGGTGGTGATAGAACTGAAACAGCCGGTCCAGGCGCGCTTTCTGGCCTTACCGCCGGTGGCGGGGTTCAAAAACCGTCTCATCATGGACCTCTATCCCCTGGCCGGCAGCCGCTCCGCCTTGCAGGACGACCCGCTGCTGGCGCTGCTGGAAGACTACAATAAGGGGGATCTGGCGCGCAGCCTGCCGCCGGAATCGCAGGCTCCGCGGGCCGGTAAAGCCGGGCGCGACCGGCCGATAATCATCATGCTCGACCCCGGCCATGGCGGTGAGGACTCCGGCGCTATCGGCAAATTCCGCACCCGCGAAAAGGATGTGGTGCTGAAAATTGCCCGTCATCTGCGCGCATTGATCGAACGTGAACCGAATATGAAAGTCTATATGACGCGCAATGAGGATGTCTTTATCCCGCTGAAGGTGCGGGTGGCGAAAGCGCGGCGGCAGCGGGCGGATTTGTTCGTCTCCATCCATGCCGACGCGTTTACCAACCGCGCGGCGCGCGGCGCGTCGGTGTTCGCGCTGTCCACCAAAGGGGCCACCAGCGCGGCCGCGCGCTTTCTGGCGCAAACCCAGAACGCCGCGGATGAGGTGGGCGGAGTGAGCAGAAGCGGCGACCGCTACCTGGATCATGCCCTGTTTGATTTGGTGCAAACCGCCACCGTCAAGGATAGCCTTAAGTTCGGCGGAGCGGTATTGCATCATTTGGGAAAAATTGCGCACCTGCACAAACGCAGCGTCGATCAGGCCGGTTTTGCGGTGCTCAAGGCGCCCGACATCCCCTCCATCCTGGTGGAGACCGCGTTTATCAGCAATGTGGAAGAAGAGCGGCGCCTGCGCACCACGCGTTACCAACAGCAGGTGGCGCAGTCCATCCTGGCGGGCATCAAGTCCTATTTCGCCTCGGGCGGCGTAATCTCGGGCCGGTAAAACATGGCGTATTGCCCGATATCGTTAAAATCCCCGCGGCCGGCCTAACGCCGGCTCTACGCAGGCCGCCTTGGTCATTGGCACAAGCGCTGCCGGGGTTTTGCGGCGCCGGGTATCCCCGCCGTTTCGCCCAGGCTGAAACCCCTATAAAATCTGCCCGTCGGTCCAGGGAGTCGATTGGCCGCCACCATATGGGGTAATAATCGCGGCGACCGTCGTCACGCCGTTAAATGAAAGGTGTTACCCAGGGGATAAAAGATTATATCGGTGATTCTATAAGGGTTGCGGCTGTCGGCAGAAAAATGCCAAGAATGAGGCGAACGGAAAAACAGGATTAAATGCGGCGAAGAGAGGAATTCATACTTGCTAAAAATGGTTGCGGGGGCCGGATTTGAACCGACGACCTTCGGGTTATGAGCCCGACGAGCTACCAGGCTGCTCCACCCCGCGTCCGATATACTACATCTGTGAGCAATCAGATGCTTGCTTCTTTACATTTTTTTTTGCTTTTTGTCTTAACACATTACTTTTACTGCTTAATTGGTTGCGGGGGCCGGATTTGAACCGACGACCTTCGGGTTATGAGCCCGACGAGCTACCAGGCTGCTCCACCCCGCGTCCGTGGAAGCGCACTATACTCTGGACTGCATTTGATGCAACCCCTTTTTGCGATTAATCCTCTGCTTGCATGATTTTTGTTTAAAGAAGGGTTTTTTCGCCTAATTTATATACAAAACATACGCTTGTTTTTGCAATAATGCATTTATCTATTGAACCGCCTTTGCTATCGTTCGCCGTTGATACCAGGGCAAACGGAACCGGCATGAGAACGTTATGAAAAAACAATGGGCACACTATCTTTTCATCGGCCTGATTTTAGCCATTTTGGCCGGCTGTTCGTCGCGCCCCACCGATCGTGGACAACAGTATAAAGATGGTCTCCTTACCCAGCCGTTTGGGCTGGTCAATGAACCCAATGCCAAGGGGCGACCGGTTAATGCCAAGGATTACGCCGATCAGGTGATTGAAACGCAATATGCGGCCGCGGGTCTTTATAGCCGCAACAGCGGCAATTTCGACGCCGTTAAACGCTGGGCCATGGCGGGGGCCGATACCCGCCAGCTCAGCCGGTTCGGCGTCAAGGCCTACCAGATGGAAGGGGTGGACAATTACGGCAACGTGCAGTTTACCGGCTATTACACCCCGGTTATTCAGGCCCGCTATACTCCGCAGGGCGAGTTCCGCTACCCGCTGTACCGCATGCCGCCCAAGGGCCGCAACCGTCTGCCCGACCGGGCCGCCATTAACGCGGGCGCCCTCGACGGCCGTAACCTGGCGATTGCCTACAGTAATTCGCTGATGGATAATTTTATGATGGAAGTGCAGGGCAGCGGTTATGTGGATTATGGCGACGGCCGGCCGCTCACCTTCTTTGGTTACGGCGGTAAAAACGGCCACCCCTATCGCAGCATCGGCAAGATATTGATCGATCGCGGCGAAGTCGCGCGCGAGGATATGTCGATGCAGGCGATCCGCCAGTGGGCTTCGCGCCACAGCGAGGCCGAGGTGCGCCAACTGCTGGAGGAGAACCCGTCCTATGTGTTCTTCAGACCGGTTCCCTTCGCGCCGGTAAAAGGCGCCAGCGCCGTACCGCTGGTGGCCAAGGCTTCGGTGGCGTCGGACCGCTCGCTGATACCGGCCGGCACCACGCTGCTGGCGGAGGTGCCCTTGCTGGACAACGCCGGCAAGTTTACCGGCAAATATGAGATGCGCCTGATGGTGGCCCTGGATGTGGGCGGCGCCATTAAAGGACAGCACTTCGATATCTATCAGGGCATCGGCGCCGAAGCCGGCCATGCGGCGGGATATTACAACCATTACGGCCGGGTCTGGATTTTGAAAGGCGCCCAGGACGGCAACCCGATATTCACCGGCGGGTCACAGGGCCTGACAACCCAAGCCAGCAGCGGCCAGGTACAGGTTACCTACGATAATTAGGCTATGGACAAATCAATAAGGTCAGCAAAATGAACCGGCGCTATTCAGACGCGTATCTCCAGCGTTTCGGCGGCACCGCCCGGCTATACGGCGGGCAGGCGCTGGACGTGTTTTACCGTGCCCATATCTGCGTGATAGGCATCGGCGGGGTGGGGTCATGGGCGGCGGAAGCGTTGGCGCGCACCGGCGTCGGCGCCATTACGCTCATTGATATGGATGACGTGTGCGTCACCAATACCAATCGCCAGATCCATGCGCTGCGTGAGCAGGTGGGCCAGCCGAAAACCGAGGTCATGGCCGCGCGTATCGCCTCGATCAATCCGGAATGCGTGGTGACCTGCGTGGATGATTTCATCACCGCCGATAACGTCGCGGCCTTGCTCGATCGCGGCTTCGACTACGTTATAGACGCCATCGACAGCGTGCGGCCGAAAGCGGCGCTGCTGTCGTATTGCCGTCGTTATAAAATTCCGGTGGTCACCGTGGGCGGGGCGGGCGGGCAGATCGATCCCACCCGCATTGCGGTGGCCGATCTGGCCAAAACTATCCAGGATCCGCTGGCGGCCAAGCTGCGCGAGCGGCTCAGGCATGATTTTAACGTGGTCAAAAACAGTAAAGGTAAATTGGGCATAGACTGCGTCTACTCCACCGAACCTTTGGTGTACCCGCAGCCGGACGGCTCGGTTTGCGCGTCGCCTTCCACGGCAGTGGGACCTAAACGCATGGACTGCGCCTCGGGTTTTGGCGCGGCGACCATGGTTACCGCCAGTTTCGGGTTTATCGCCGTTTCCCATGCGTTGAAAAAAATGCTGGCCAGGGCGGCCCGCGGCGTCAGCGCTTGATATAACCCTCGGCAATTGCGCTTATCCGCCCGGCAATCGCCGCCAATCCCCCGGCGCGGCTGACGCTCAGTTCGGCGCGCAGCCCCAGCGCGTCAAACGGCGCCAGCGGATCCTGGCGGAAAAGCCGCTCCGGCGTTTTGCCCTCGGCGCCGGCCAGCACCACGGCCAACAAGCCTTTGACGATGCGCCCGTCGCTATCGGCGTAAAAATGCAGCGTGCCGTCGGTTAGCCGCTGATGGCCGAGCCAGACCCGGTTCTCACAGCCCGTCAACAATGCCGCCGGCGTTTTCAACGCATCCGGCAGCGGCGGCAGCGCCTTGGCCAGCAGAATAATCTGCCGCAGGCGATCTTCCCAGGACCTGCAGGCGGCAAAACGTTGCGCGAGCTCCCGCATATCGATTTCGCGGCCGAAAGGATGGCCGCCCGATTGCTGTTCTGTCATAACGTTATCCCCTTCAAATCAATCCCCCAGCAGGGATAAGGCTTTTTCCACCGATGCGGCCAGCCGGTCGACATCGCCGCGGGTATTATACGGCGCAAAAGAAGCGCGCAGGGTTCCGGATACGCCCAGCGCCGCCATCAGCGGCTGGGCGCAATGCTGCCCGGCGCGCAGGGAAATGCCGTCCTGCGCCAGGATGGCGGCGATATCCTGATGATGCAGTCCGGTAAACATAAAAGATAACAAACTCGAACCCGGCGCGCTAAATGCGCGAAACCCCGGCAGGGCGGACAAACGTTGCGCGGCGAGGGCGGCCAGCCCGGCGCTGTATTCCTCCGCCGCCGCCAGATCCTGTGTGCCCAGCCAGTCAAGGGCGGCGCCAAGCCCCAGCACGCCGGCAATATTGGGCGTGCCGGCTTCAAAACGCTGCGGCGCCGACCGGGGAATAAATCCGTCGAAGCCCGCTTCGGTCAACATTTTGCCGCCCCCCTGCCAGGGCGGCATATCTTCCAGCAGCGCGGTTTTGCCATACAAAACCCCGATGCCGGTCGGTCCATAAAGTTTATGGCCGGAAAAAGCGTAAAAATCAATATCGGCGCCTAGCACGTCGGCAGGCCGGTGCACCGCGCCCTGCGCGCCGTCAAGCACGATAACCGCCCGCGGGTGGCGACGGACCATAGCGGTGATCAGCGCCAAATCCGGGCAGCCGCCGGTAACATTCGACATCTGGGTTACGGCGACGATACGCGTCCGATCGTTCAGCAGCGCGCCGAGTCGCCCCGGGTCCGGCAGCAGATCATGTCCCAGCGGCCATTTGACCACGCGCGCGCCGGTCTGCTGCGCCACCATGAGCCAGGGGATAAGGTTGGCGTGGTGCTCGGCCTCGCTGACCAGGATCTCGTCTCCCGCCCGCAGGCGTGGCCGGGCATAACTTTGCGCCACCAGGTTAATCGCCTCGGTGGCGCCGCGGGTCCAGATTATGCCCGCGGCGTCGGAAGCGCCGATCCAGGCGGCGGCCTTATAGCGCGCCTGCTCGTAACGGGCGGTTAGCGAAAGCGCGCCGGGGTATTGGCTGCGATGGACATTGCCGGCGCCATGGCGATAAAACGCGTCGGTGGCGTCAATGACCGCGTTGGGCTTAAGGGCGGTGGCGGCGCTGTCCAGATACACCGCTTCATTGTCGAGCGCCGGGAAATGACGCCGGAAGCCGGCATAATCAAATTCGGTCATGGTTACTCTCATACACCTTGTTCGGCGATATCTAACTACAGATTTTTCCTATTATCGCCGCCTGAAGGGGTTAATGGACAGGATTTAATCCCGTTTTGTGGAAAAAACAAGAATGCTTGTTATGCTGAATAACAATGGGTAAGGAAAATACCTGACTGTTTGGAAAATGAAAAACAGAATTAAGTGTCGATTATATTTACGAAACGATATTGCCAGGAGATAAAAATGAAAAAATCAGCTGCAGTCATATCCGCCTTTTTGTTTGCCATGACGTTAAGCGCCTGTTCAAGCAATTACGTCTTGCACACCAACGACGGGCGTACCATCGTCACGTCCGGCAAACCAAAGGTCGATGATGAAACCGGCATGATCGGTTACCAAGACGCCAACGGCACCGAGCAGCAGATTAACCGTGCCGATGTAAAGGAAATGATGAAAGCGCAGTAATCAGCGTCCAACCCTTGCGGACGGAACGCCATCGTGCCGGCGGCAAGGCGCCATAGCCGTGACTAATGCATAAAAAAGCACCGCCTGGGGCGGTGCTACATATTTCACGTATTGGACAGACAGAAAAATGTTCAGTAAAGCTGAAAATGCTAAGCAGCGGTACGATAAAGCGGCACCCTGCCGCCAAAAAAAGCTAACGGCCTGAAAAACAAACCAAAAATTGGCAAACACAACATCACTGCGCGGACCAAAGGCTCGCCTGAATCGCAATATCCAAACTTACCTTTCGTTCCGGCCCGCGTGGTTGAGCAATACTATAGGTATTTGCTGGTGCATCCACAACGGACAAATTATAATGTCTCGGATAACAAAAACTAATAGGTCAAGCCTTCGTGCCCATCTTCCTTTCCACCGGTGCAGAAAAGTGCCGCGCTCATGTCTAAACGCTTACCGCCGCTTAACGCCCTGCGGGTCTTTGACGCGGCCGCGCGCCATTTAAGCTTTACGCGCGCGGCCGAAGAGCTGTTCGTCACCCAGGCCGCCGTCAGCCACCAGATTAAATCCCTGGAAGATTTTCTTGGGCTAAAGTTGTTTCGCCGCCGCAACCGATCGTTGTTACTGACCGAAGAGGGGCAGAGCTACTACCTGGATATCAAGGAAATTTTCTCGGCGCTCATCGACGCCACCCGCCGGTTGCAATCGCGCAGCGCCAAAGGCGCGTTGACCGTCAGCCTGTTGCCCAGTTTTGCCATTCAGTGGCTGGTGCCGCGCTTATCCAGTTTTAATGCCGCCTGGCCGGGGATTGACGTGCTGATCCAGGCGGTGGATCGTGAAGAAGATAAGCTGGCCGATGACGTTGACGTCGGCATTTTTTACGGCCGCGGCGTCTGGCCCGGCCTGCGGGTGGAAAAGCTGTATGCCGAATATTTACTGCCGGTTTGCGCGCCCAGCTTGTTAAGCGGGACGCACCCGCTGAAAACCCCCGGGGATCTGGCGCACCATACCCTGCTTCACGACGCCTCGCGCCGGGACTGGCAGGCCTATACCCGCCAGTTGGGGCTTACTCATATCAACGTGCAGCAAGGGCCGATTTTCAGCCACAGCGCCATGGTGCTGCAGGCGGCGATCCATGGTCAGGGTGTGGCGTTGGCCAACAATGTAATGGCGCAGACGGAAATTGAAGCCGGCAGGCTGGCCTGCCCGTTTAATGAAGTATTGGTCAGTAAAAACGCTTTTTATCTGGTTTGTCATGACAGCCAGGCGGAAGTGGGTAAAATAGCCGCCTTTCGACAATGGATTATCGGGCGCGCGGCGAGCGAGCAGGAAAAATTCCGATTCCGTTTCAATAACGGTCATTCGGTTGAATCCGAATAATTATCGCAAAATTAACATCATAATCAGGATTAATATAATGCGTAGTCGCGCTATGTTGGTATTTGCCGCCGTGAGTGGTCTAATTTATGTCGCCCTCGGCGCATTCGGCGCCCATATTCTTAGCCAGACGCTGGGCGAGCTGGAGTTGGCCTGGCTGAAAACCGGCCTGGAGTATCAAGGATTTCACACCCTGGCCGTTATGGCGCTGGGTGTTGCCATGCAGCGTAACCCCAGCCTGTGGTTTTACTGGAGCGGGGCGCTGCTGGCCATCGGTATTGTCCTGTTCAGCGGCAGTCTTTATTGCCTGGCCCTGTCGCACCTGCGTCTATGGGTTTATGTTACGCCGATAGGCGGAGCATGCTTTGTGGCGGGATGGACGTTAATGTTAATTGGCGCGCTGCGTCTGAAGAAAAAGGCCGAACGCCGTGAATAAAGTGATTTTATATTGCCGACCCGGATTTGAGAAAGAGTGTGCCTCGGAGATTACCGAAAAAGCCGGCGCCCTGGAAATCTATGGCTTTGCGCGGGTTAAGGACAACAGCGGCTACGTTATTTTTGAATGTTACCAGCATGAAGAGGCCGACCGGTTGATCCGCGAGCTGCCGTTTCGCGAGTTAATCTTTGCCCGGCAAATGTTGCTCACCGGGGAACTGCTGCGCGATTTGCCGGTGGACGACCGCATTGCGCCGATAATCGGCATGTTGACCGGCGCGGTAAAAGGCGCCGGCGATTTGCGGGTGGAAGTGCCCGACACCAATGAAAGCAAGGAACTGATGAAGTTCTGCCGCAAATTTACCGTGCCGCTGCGCGGGGCGTTGCGCGCGCAGAAAATCCTGGCCGTGCGGGAAGAACCGTTTCGTCCGGTTATCCATGTGTTTTTTATCGCCCCCGGCTGCTGCTACGTGGGGTATTCCTACAGTAACAACAATTCGCCGTTTTATATGGGCATCCCGCGCCTGAAATTCCCGTCCGAGGCGCCGAGCCGATCCACGCTGAAGCTGGAAGAGGCGTTTCATGTCTTTATCCCGCGCGATGAATGGGATGAACGTCTGGGCAGCGGCATGTACGCGGTGGATTTGGGCGCCTGTCCCGGCGGCTGGACCTATCAACTGGTGCAACGGAGTATGATGGTGCATGCGGTGGACAACGGCGACATGGCCGAGAGCCTGATGGCGACCGGGCAGGTGATCCACCATCGCGAGGACGGCTTCAGGTTCGAGCCGCCGCGCAACAACGTTTACTGGCTGGTTTGCGATATGGTGGAAAAACCGGCGCGGGTGGCGCAGCTGGCCGCCGACTGGCTGGTCAAGGGCTGGTGCCGCGAGGCCATCATCAACCTCAAGCTGCCGATGAAAAAGCGTTATGAGGAAGTCAGCCAGAACCTGGCGCTGCTGCGCGATACCCTGAAGGAAAATGATATTCATTCCGAGGTACACGCCAAGCAGCTTTATCACGATCGAGAAGAGGTGACGGTGCACATCCGCAGGTTTTGGAGCGCGGTGCCGGGGCGGCGGGACGAACGCTGATAACCGCATGGCGCGGGGCCGGGGAAAACGCCCCGCGAATACGGTATTTTATATTAAAACCCCTGCCGGCGCTTATGACGAATGACCGCCCAACCTTAACTGCTGCAAATTGCCTTCCAGGTGAATACCGGTATCAAGCGTCGCCACCTGCTGGCAGATAAACGCCATTTCCCGCTGCTGCTCCAGCCTGAGGCGCCACTTGCCGCCCAGCTGATCCAACTGCTGGTACAACCTGGCCAGCGATCCGGCCTGGCCGATTAGCTGGGCGGCGGTTTTCGGACCGATGCCGGTCACCCCCGGGATCTTGCTGCCGCTGATGCCGGCCAGTCCCCAATAATCGGTCAACTGTTCGGGCTGTACGCCAAAGGTCTGGGCCACAAACGGCATATCCAGCCAGCGTTTTTGAAAATAATCACGGATCTGAATCGACGGCGACAGCAGCTGGCAATACCCCTTGTCGGTGGAAACCAGCGTCACGCGGTGGCCGGCAGCGGCCACTTTACACGCAAGCGTGGCGGCAATATCATCCGCTTCAAAACCCGCCGCCTGCCAACTGGGCACTCCCGCGCGGGAAAAAAACTGTTTAATCTCCGGCAGCAATAACCGTAAATCATCGGGCATCGGCGTGCGGCCGCCCTTATAGCCGGGCAGCCGCTGGTGGCGCCAGCTACCATGCCGCTCCTCGTCATCGAACACCGCCACCGCGTGCGTGGGTTCGCTATGCAGGATGAGCTGCTGGAGGGCGTGCAGGCAGGCCGACGCGCAGGACGCGCCCTGCACCGCGTGAATGCGGCGAATCAGGTTTAATGCATCGACAATCAATAAGTGGACCGACATGGCTTACCGTCCTGATAATTAACCGGCGCGGCGTTAAGCCGGGCCGGTAACCGCAGTGCCGCCCGGGCCGGGCCGCGAGGACGCGGGATTAAATACAAATCTCGTAGCAGGGGATATAGGCGCTGCCGGGCAGCTTCATCCGGTGCTGGGCGACAAATCCCTGCAACAAGGCGTCCATGCGTTTCATGATAGCCGGATCGCCGTGCAGCTTGTAGGGGCCGTACTGCTCGATAAGCCTGATGCCGGTCTCCTTGACGTTGCCGGACACGATGCCGGAAAAGGCCCGGCGCAGCGCGGAGGCCAGCTGTTCGGCCGGCTGGTCGCGGTGCAGGTTCAGGTTAGCCATGTTTTCATGGGTCGGGTCGAACGGGTGCTGCAGGTCAGGCGCGATGCGCAGCGACCAGTTAAAGCTATAGGCATCGCCGGTATTGCGGCGGTTTTCCTTCACTTCAGGCATCGCTTTTTTCATGCGCCTGGCCACTTCTGCGGCGTCGTCGATAATAATGGTGTAAAACCTGCGCGCCTGCTCGCCCAGGGTGCTGACAATAAACTCGTCCAGTACCCGGAAATAATCGGCGCTGATGCCGGGACCGGTCAGGATAAGCGGCAGCACCTGATGTTTATTCTCCGGGTTCATCATGATGCCCAGCAGGTAAAGCAGCTCTTCGGCGGTGCCCACGCCGCCGGGGAAGATGATAATCCCATGGCCGATGCGCACGAAGGCCTCGAGGCGTTTTTCGATGTCCGGCATGATGATAAGCTCGTTGACCAGCGGGTTCGGCGGCTCGGCGGCGATAATCGACGGCTCGGTCATGCCGATGAAACGCCCATCCTTGTAGCGCTGCTGGGCATGTCCCACCGCCGCGCCTTTCATGGGCGCCTCCATGGCGCCCGGACCGCAGCCGGTGCAGATGTTCAGTTCGCGCAGTCCCAGCTGGCTGCCGACATTGCGCGCATACAGGTATTCGGTTTCATTGATGGAATGTCCGCCCCAGCACACGATCATGTTCGGCGCTTCGCCCACATGCAGGCCGCGGGCGTTGCGCATAATGGAAAATACCAGGTTGGTGATATGGACGGAATTTTCCAGGTTCAGGTGCTGGTGGTGGCCGGCGCTGACAATCTGGCCGTTGACGAACAGGATATCGCGCAGCACCGCGAACAGGTTTGCCTGCAGCGAGCGGATAATCCGGCCGTCGACAAAGGCTTCCTCCGGGGGATTGACCAGTTCAAGCTTGACGCCGCGCTCGCGGCGCAGCACGTTGATATCGAAATCCTGGTAACGGGCCAGCAGTTCCTTGCTGCTGTCGGTCTGGCTGCCGGAGTTAAGCACGGCCAGCGAACAATTGCGAAACAGCCGGTACAAATCACTGCTGGCGGTACGCTTGAGCATATCGACTTCAAGTTGTGACAATAGATCCATCGAGCCAAGGGGGCTGATATGCGTAATCAATATAACTCCTTGTGTGCGACTCGGCACAAAACGCAAACAAACAGTCGAACCGGCCACTGATGAGTCCGTTGGGCGGTTCGCTGTTTTGTAGTTAAGCTAACCATAATAATATCGCCGCGGTTTTACCAACCGCCCGCGAAGAAATTCGTCTGAGATGCGCGCGTGCGCGCATTATTGCCGCGCCAGGCGATTTTTTGCCGGGATAAAATCCGTATTGCTGCGCCAGGGATTGATATCCAGGCCGCCGCGCCGGGTATAACGCGCGTAGACCGATAAGCGTTCAGGCCGGCAAAAACGCATCAGGTCGGTATAAATCCGCTCCACGCACTGCTCGTGAAATTCATTATGCTGGCGAAACGATACCAGATAACGCAACAGGGCTTCGCGATCGATACGCGGGCCCCGATAGCTGATTTGCACGGAACCCCAGTCGGGCTGGTGGGTAATCAGACAATTGGATTTCAGCACATGGCTGACCAGGGTTTCGCTGACCGCGGGCGTGTCGCCGACGGCATTCGCCAGCCAATCGGCGTTAAAACCATATTCATCGATGATGATGTCCTGATCGTCAATGCACTCGCCGTCAAAATCAGCAATCGGCTGATGCGTCAGCTCGCCAAGCCTGAACAGCGCGACGTCCACCTCGCCCGCGGCGCACCGGGCGAGGTCGCGCAGTAAAATTTCACGCACCGTGGCCCAGTCGGCAAACCGGGTTTGGTTGAAGCTGTTAAGATAGAGCTTAAAGCTCTTGGATTCAATCAGGTTAAGGCTTTGCGCGTCAAGGCTGACCTGGCCCAACGCAACCTGGGGCAGGCCCTTTTCATTGAGCCACGACAGCTCATACAGCGTCCAGATATCGGCGCCGTGAAACGGCAGCGCCCCCGTGTCCCGGTCGGGCCGGATGCCCAGCGGATCGCGGTTGAGCGCGCGCGGTACCCCCTGCAGCAGCGCGGCGTCATACCGATCGCGGTAGGCGGTGGGTTTACCCAGCGTTAAATAGTCCAGGGTGTGTCGATCGTCGTTCAAGGACATAATGTTTCAACCTATATGCTCCGTATTGCAATGCGCCAAGTGTAACCTAGAGAGTCGTAAGATGAGAGAGAATATGGATTACCAAGTGTCACAGTCATTACAGGATTTTACCCGCCGTTATCTGCATCACTGGCAGTCCCTTACCGGCAATCCTCCGGCCAGCCGGGCGCTGTATGGCGTTCCTTCGCCCTGCGTGGTAAGCGAGGACGACAGCCGGGTATTCTGGCAGCCGCGCCAGCCGCAGGAGGCATTGACGCTCGCGGGCGTCGAGCGGGCGATGGAGATGCGGCTGCGCCCGGAAGCCTGGGCATTTTATTGCACCCAGCTCGCCGGCGATATGACCGTGTCCCACCAGGGACAATCCCTTGAGCTGCTCCAGGTCTGGAGCGAGGCGGACGGGGTGCGCATTCAGGAAAACCTTATCGGTCACCTGCTGATGCAAAAACGGCTGAAGATCGCGCCCACCGTGTTTATCGCCACCACCGACTCCGAACTGAGCCTGGTCTCTGTATCCAATCTGACCGGCGAAGTGCTGCTCGAAGAGGTGGGGCGCAAAAAAAATACCGTGCTGGCGCCCACGCTTCAGGATTTTTTATCCCGGCTCGTCCCCTGCGTTACATGAAAAAAACAGGCGATTTTGTAGAAGGGCTTGTGAGAGATCTCTTACATTTCTTGTAGGATAATGCTATTAATTTAAGTTTTTTTTAGGCTAATAATCTCAATTTAACTAAATTTATCAACGAATTAATTAGCATAATTAACAGTGTGGCCGTAAACAATATTTACTATAAGCAGTAACTGTCTTGTATAAGCACTAAGATTAAGCGATCTTATCATTCGGTTCAGAACGCGGCTAAGGCTGTTGGTCCTGTTCCATCCGATAGGGAAGGGTTCAGGATGAGCTGTAACAAGGATGGCCTCATGATGAGGCCCGGACGATTCAGGATGATGATGAGGACACCTCCAGGATGGAGAATGTGAGCGGGTCAGGGAGTACCAGCGGGGCGGGAATGCCTGAAGGAAATACGTTAGACAACGTAGGCGGCTTTCAAGGACGGGGATTGCCGACAAGGAGTGTTGCCGGGTTATCGTGAGTATAACGCTTATCATGGATGAATGCAGGGAGCACAACAATAGCGGGATTGCTATAAACGAACCGGGGGTACTGTAGCGATACAGTACCCCCTTTTCTTTGGCGCGCCGCCCCGGACGTTCCCCTGCCGATCAAAAAGATATTAATATATATAATTAAATTTAGTAGATATCTAATAATTTCCATTTACCAGCCGGCATCAATAACGCATCAGCAAGCTAATTTTTTTCTATAAAATACCCTATTGGAATGACCTTCGCTTGGGGAAAATATGAATACGGCAATCTAATCCGCTGATTATTGTGATAATCATATTTTTATACCCATAAATAATATTTGTGATGAAGCTGGATGTGATAATAACGGGCTATTCCAAGCAGGGTTACAGACGGCCGCCGATGCCATCAGTTGTAATTATCAGGCTAACTTCCTATGTCATAATTAGTACCAGACAAGGTTAAGTGCTATGCTTTGCCGTTTTGTCACACCCGGCTCAGCAGGCCCCAGCGTGGAGCATACGATGGAATTACACCAACAGGTCCGCCAGCGGCTGTTTGCCATTGAGCAGGCGATGCGTTCATTGTCAATGTGGCAGCCGCTGCCGCCGGCGCGTGAGGCATTTGACAGCCAGGAGCCCTTCTGTATCGATACCATGCGCCCCGAAGAATGGCTGCAATGGATGCTGCTGCCGCGCATGCACGCCCTGCTGGACCAGCAGGCGGCATTGCCGCGACGCTTTGCCATCACGGCTTATTTCGAGGAAGCGTTTCCGCACGCCGCCGCTTTGCTGACCCAATTACAGCGGCTCGACGACTTACTTAATATCGATCCCCCCCAGGATCCCCACCCGCAGGCGCCGATAATCCAGCATGATTGAGATATGTTACCAGGACGAATATATAGTGGCGGTGAACAAGCCGGCGGGCTGGCTGGTGCACCGCAGTTGGCTGGACCGCCGGGAAAAGGTGGTGGTGATGCAAACGGTGCGCGATATGCTGGGACAGCACGTCTTTACCGTCCATCGCCTGGATCGGCCTACTTCCGGCGTGCTGTTGCTGGCGCTGTCAAGTGAGGTGGCGCGCAGTTTATCCGAACAGTTTGAACAGCACCGGGTCGGGAAAACCTACCATGCGGTGGCGCGTGGATATATGGAAGGCGAGGGCGTGGTCGATTATGCCCTGACTCAGGAACTGGACAAGATAGCCGACAAATTCGCCCAGCCGGACAAAGCGCCGCAGCCGGCGGTAAGCCATTACCGGGCGCTGGCGCGGGTGGAAATGCCGGTGGCTATCGGCCGCTACCCCACCTCCCGCTACAGCCTGATGGAACTGACGCCGCAAACCGGCCGCAAACACCAGCTGCGCCGCCACATGTCCCACCTGCACCACCCGCTGATAGGCGACTCCACCCACGGTGATTTGCGCCAGAATCGCGGGTTCGCCCGCACGTTTGACTGCGCGCGATTAATGCTGCACGCCAGCTGCCTGGAATTAACCCATCCGGTTACCGGTAAAGCGTTAAAAATCAACGCCGGCTGGGATCAGGCCTGGCAAAATTTGATGGTCCGGTTCGGCTGGACGGGTATTATCCCTGAATATGAAAGGGTTGAGTTTCCCGCGGCATCGGGTCAGGATATGGCATCTTCTATGCTGGCTGAATAAAAGGGAGTCAAAGCATGGCCCAAGTGGGTATTTTTGTCGGGACGGTGTACGGTAATGCCTTGCTGGTCGCCGAAGAAGCGCAAGCCATCCTGGCCGAAGCGGGCTTTGAGGTAAAATTGTTTGACGAGGGCACGCTGGAGTCCTGGCAATATTATCGGCAACATCATGTGCTGATCGTTACCTCCACCACCGGACAGGGCAATTTTCCCGACTCCATCGCGCCGTTATTCCAGGCAGTAAAGGATCATGTCGGCTACCAGCCGGAGCTGCGCTACGGGCTGATTGCCCTCGGCGACAGCAGTTATGACAATTTCTGCGGCGCCGGGCACACATTTGACGCGTTGCTGCAGGAACAGGGCGCGGTCAGGGTAGGGGAATTGCTGGAAATCGATGCGCTGACGCATCCGGAACCGGAAGTGATTTCCAGCCCCTGGGTCAAAAAATGGGCGGAACTGATCAAAAGTTAACGTCAAGCCCCGGCGCGCTATGCCCGCCAACGCCGATCTCAACGCAGACGTGTTAAAGGGAGAGCGTGCCGGTGGGGTCGAATCGGGCGTGGTTTTCCCGCCCGACCGAGTGCCCCATGGCATGCTAGGCCCGCCAACGCCGAACTCAACGCAGACGTGTTGAAGGGCGGACGTGCCGGGGGATCATGGTTTATTGCGGGTCAGCTTTTCCAGATCGGCTTCGATCTCGGCGATCTTATTGGACACCACGCTGTCCAAATGGCGCAAATCTTCCAAAATCTTATGCTTCAAATCCACCTCGGTCTGATCGCGCAGGCAAAGCTTGTCCAGCTCGTCAATCACATAACGCAGATTGGGGCTGATTTCATTGATCTCGCGATAGCCCTCGGCGACGTTATCTGAAACCACGGTTTTACGCTGCCGCGGATATTTAAATTTAACGCTCTTGGCAAAAAATTCGCCTTTATCCCGCCGAAAATAAATTTTCAAAATATCGTTATTGGCTTCCTGACGCAGGCTGTATCGGTCGATATCGTCCGGATGATTAACGCCAAGGCTTTTAAGATTGTCGTACATAGCGCTACCTCTGGTATATGTTGCCGGGGTTCCGGAATGATTATGACGCCCGCAGGCGCCATAAAATGTGATTAACGGCTAAGATTACAGCCAAATATCCGGGCGGTTGACGCTTTCGCCACTAAAGATATCAGTCTATCGTACGCAGCAGCTCATTAATACCGACCTTGCCGCGGGTTTTCGCGTCCACTTTCTTGACGATAACCGCGCAATACAAACCATAGCTCCCGTCTTTCGACGGCAAATTGCCGGAAACCACCACCGAACCGGCCGGTACGCGGCCGTAATGAATCTCACCGGTTTCACGATCGTAAATTTTAGTGCTCTGGCCGATAAACACGCCCATGGAGATAACCGACCCTTCCTCGACAATCACCCCCTCCACCACTTCCGAGCGGGCGCCGATAAAACAGTTATCCTCGATAATGGTGGGATTGGCCTGTAAAGGCTCCAGCACGCCGCCGATGCCAACGCCGCCGGACAAGTGAACATTCTTGCCGATTTGCGCGCATGATCCGACCGTTGCCCAGGTATCGACCATGGTGCCTTCATCGACGTAGGCGCCTATATTCACATACGACGGCATCAGCACGGTATTGCGGGCGATAAACGCGCCCTGGCGCACGCTGGCGGGCGGCACGACGCGAAAACCCTCGCGTTGGAAACGGGCGGCGTCATACTGGGCGAATTTCATCGGCACTTTATCGAAGTAGCGGGTTTCCGCCCCTTCCATCACCTGATTGTCGCTGATACGAAATGACAGCAATACCGCTTTTTTCAGCCATTGATGGGTGACCCATTCACCGTTGATTTTTTCCGCCACCCGCAGCGCGCCGCTGTCCAATTGGCTGATAACCTGCCGGACGGCCTCGAGGGTGACGCTGTCGGCCGTGGCCGGCGTGATGTCCGCGCGGCGCTCAAAGGCGCTTTCAACGATCTGTTGTAATTGCTGCATCCTGTCTTGTCCCGTTTCTTGTCGAATGAATAGATGAACGCGGCCAGCCGCTGCCGCGCACACTAGTTGTATCATATTTTATCGTTTGGATTGAGCGCCTCTGTCAAGCGCCGTTCCAGTTCCTGCTGTATTTCCGGACTTAATGCGCGCCGATCGCTGCCCGCCAGGATAAATAAATCCTCCACCCGCTCGCCGATGGTGGAAATCCTGGCGCCGTGCAGCGACACCCCCATATCGACGAACACCTCGCTGACGCGGGCCAGCAGGCCCGGCTGATCCAATGCCGTAAGTTCCAGGTAGCTGCGCCGGTCCGACTGGGTCGGCAGGAATACCACCGAAGTGGCGACATTAAAATGCCTGAGCTTGGGCGAAGGACGGCGCACGCGCGGATGCTGGTATTTGCCGGGCTGCAGCGTTTGCAGCAGCGCCTGGCCGATAACCTGATGGCGGTCCGGCGCCAGGGGACTGCCGTCCGGTTCGAGCACCACAAAGGTATCCATGGCCATGCCGTCGCGGTTGGTAAAGATCTGCGCGTCATGTACGCTAAGGTTGCGCCGATCCAGCTCGCCGGTGACGGCGGCGAACAGATAAGGACGGTCCTGGTTCCAGATGAAGATTTCGGTGCCGCCGCGCGTGGCCTGCGGGCTAATCAGCACCAGCGGCTCATTGGAATGGTGGCGCAGCAAATGGCGGGCGTGCCAGGCCAGCTGGTTTGGGGAATGGCGCAGGAAATAATCCGCCCGGCAGCGATTCCAGATGGCGTGCAGCGCCTCCTCGTCGATGTTCTCCATGCGCAGCAGCGCCAGCGCCTGCATCCGGTGGTGGCGGATCCTGGCGCGCATATCCGGCGCGCTTTGCATGCCGCGGCGCAGGAGTTTTTCGGTGGCGAAAAACAGCTCGCGCAGCAGGCTTTGTTTCCAGCTGTTCCACAGGGTTTCATTGGTGGCGCAGATATCGGCCACCGTCAGGCACAGCAGGTAATGCAGGCGGTTTTCGGTTTGCACCTCGGCGGCAAACTCCCGCAGCACATCCGGATCCTGGATATCCCGTCGTTGCGCCGTGACCGACATCACCAGATGGTCGCGCACCAGCCAGGAAACCAGTTGGGCTTCGCGGGCGTGCAGACCGTGCAGCTCGGCAAACTCCAGCGCATCTTTCGCCCCCAGCCGGGAATGATCGCCGCCGCGCCCCTTGGCGATATCATGGAACAGCGCCGCCAGCAGCAGCAGATGATGGTGCGCCAGGCGCGGGAACAGCTCGACGCATAATGGATGCTGCGGCCGCACCTTTTCATCGGCGAAGCTTTCAAGCTTCATCAATACGCGAATGGTATGTTCATCCACCGTATAGGCATGGAACAGATCGAACTGCATCTGGCCGACGATATTGCTCCACTGCGGCATATAGGCCCAGAGCACGCTATGGCGGTGCATCGGCAGCAGGGCGTGCCGCACCGCGCCGGGATGGCGCAGTATGGCCATAAACAGTTGCCGCGCCTTGGGATTGTTGCACAGCGGCTCGGCCAGATGGCGGCGGGCGTAGCGCAGCTGGCGCAGCGTGGCGGAATAGATGCCGGTAATGTTCTGATGCACCACCATCTGGTAAAACATACGCAGTATGGCTTCCGGCTCGCGCGCGAACAGCGTCTCGTCGCGCAGGTCGATAAGGCTGCCGCGCAGCTGGAAATCCGCGTCCAGCGGCTGCGGCTTATCGTCCGGCCCCAGGGCCAGGATGGCTTCATCGAATAATTGCAGCAGCATTTGGTTCAGTTCGCCAATGCGGCGGGTGACGCGAAAGAAATCCTTCATCATCCGTTCCACCGGCACATTGCCCTCGCCGCTGTAACGCAAGATCTGCGCCACGCTTTGCTGACGGTCGAACAGCAGGCGGTTATCGTACCGGTTCAGCACCAGGTGCAGCGCGAAACGGATGCGCCAGAGAAAACTCTGGCACTCGATAAGCTCATCGCGCTCGGCCTGGGTAAGGAAGCCGAAACCGACCATTTCGTCCAGCGACGTGGCGCCGAAATGGCGATGGGCCACCCAAAGCAGGGTATGGATATCCCTTAGGCCGCCCGGACTGCTTTTGATATCCGGCTCCAGGTTGTAGCTGGTGCCGTGGTAGCGCTGGTGCCGTTCCTCCTGCTCCGCCAGCTTGGCCGGGAAAAATTCACGGGAAGGCCAGAATTCCTCGCTGAAGATGCTTTTTTGCAATTTCAGGAATAACGCCACGTCGCCGCAGATAAGCCGCGATTCGATCAAATTGGTGGCGACGGTGAGGTCCGCCAGCCCCTCCTGCAGGCATTGCTCCAGGGTGCGCACGCTATGGCCGACTTCCAGCTTTAAATCCCACAGCAGCGTCAGCAGCTCGCTGACGGCATGGGCCTGCGCGGCCGAAAGCGGTTCCTGGCTCAGCACCAGCACGTCGATATCCGATAAAGGATGCAGCTCCGCGCGGCCATAGCCGCCCACCGCCACCAGCGCGGTTTCCGGCGCCGCGCCGAAACCGTACAATCGCCAAAGCTGGCGCAGCAGCTGATCGATATACAACGCCCGCGCGTCGATAAGCGTCTCGGCCGGCACCCCGGCGTTAAACGCCGCCGCCAGCCAGCCCTGGAAATCATCCAGGCGACTTTTAAGAAACCCGCGGTTCAAGGCGTCGTCCGGCCAGGTCAGCGGCGAGGCGGGCTTGGCCGGCAGGGCGGCGGCGGGGGCGGGCTTATTGGCGTAGAGCAGGATTTTATCCGGCATAGGGAACCCATGGTAAAGCCGGTGGATCGGGCGCGGGGCACACCGCCCCGGACCATCCGGCGAAGGACAATACATAGCGCGCGGGACGCCGGACGGCGCGTGCCGCGCGATTAACCATCAAGCCGCGTGCGTAATGATCGTCGGCAGGGTGTCGTCGCTGCGCAGGGTCATGATTTCACAACCGCTGTCGGTGACCACAATAGTATGTTCGTATTGCGCCGACAAGCTGCGATCCTTGGTCTTCACCGTCCAGCCGTCCTTCATGGTGCGGATGCGGTAATCGCCGGCGTTGACCATGGGTTCAATGGTAAACGCCATGCCCGGCTGCAGCACCACGCCGCCGTCGTCGGCATCATAGTGCAGGACCTGCGGATCTTCGTGGAAACCCTCGCCGATGCCGTGCCCGCAGTACTCGCGCACCACGGAAAAGTTTTCCGCCTCGACGAACTGCTGGATGGCTTTGCCCAGCGTGCGCAGGCGTATGCCGGGTTTCACCATGTTGATGGCCAGGTACAGGCTCTCCTTGGTGATGCGGCACAGGCGCTCGCCGAGTATGGTCGGCTTGCCGACGATAAACATTTTCGACGTATCGCCGTGGAAGCCGTCCTTGATAACGGTGACGTCGATATTGATGATATCGCCGTCCTTGAGTATTTTTTCATCCGAGGGAATGCCGTGGCACACCACTTCATTTACGGAGATGCACACGGACTTGGGATAACCGTGATAGCCGAGACTGGCGGAAATGGCGTGCTGATGCACGGTAATATGCTCGTGGCACAGGCGATCAAGCTCGCCGGTGCTGACGCCCGGGACAACGTGGGGCGCGATTATTTCCAGTACTTCGGCGGCAAGCCGGCCGGCAACGCGCATTTTGGCGATATCATCGGAATTTTTAATTGGAATGGCCATGAAGAGATCCGCAGTCGGCGTGAAAGTCGACGATTTTATGATTAAGCTTAAGTAGAGGATAATGTTACCAGTCCTGCCATAAGACTGCCAAATTATCATTTAATGCCGGTGCCTGGACTGAACAAAGAGTGGAGTCCGGGCGCGGATTATGGTATAAAGCGCGCCGACGATCGGCGTAGAGTATTTTGGTCCTATGCGCCGTTCAGATCAACTAAACTCAATTGTGTAATTACACACACGTGTCGGCACATACGCCGGGGTGCCTTGGCCAGTAGGGCGGGGTCGGTCGTATGGGACACGTGGAGGCATAACCCCAAACTTTAACAAGAGGTTTAATCATGGCAACTGTTTCCATGCGTGACATGCTCAAAGCGGGTGTACATTTCGGCCACCAGACCCGTTACTGGAACCCGAAAATGAAGCCTTTCATCTTCGGTTCGCGTAATAAAGTACACATCATCAACCTTGAGCAGACGGTACCGATGTTCAACGACGCCTTGGCTGAATTGAACAAAATTGCCTCCCGCAAGGGTAAAATCCTGTTTGTCGGCACCAAGCGCGCGGCAAGTGAAGCGGTAAAAGAAGCTGCCAACAGCTGCGATCAATTCTTCGTGAATCATCGCTGGTTAGGCGGGATGCTGACCAACTGGAAAACGGTTCGTCAGTCCATCAAGCGTTTGAAGGATCTGGAAACCCAGTCCCAGGACGGTACGTTCGAAAAGCTGACCAAAAAAGAGGCGCTGATGCGTACTCGCGAACTGGCCAAGCTGGAAAACAGCCTGGGTGGTATCAAGGACATGGGCGGCCTGCCGGACGCATTGTTTGTTATCGATGCCGAGCACGAGCACATCGCCATCAAAGAAGCGAACAACCTGGGCATCCCGGTGTTCTCTATTGTTGATACCAACTCCGATCCGGACGGCGTGGATTTCATTATCCCGGGTAACGATGACGCCATCCGCGCCATCAACCTGTACCTGACCGCCGTTGCCACCGCCGTTCGCGAAGGCCGCTCTCAGGACCTGGTTGAGCAGGCCGAAGAAAGCTTTGTAGAAACTGAATAATAAGGCATGCTCTTTATTGAGCTCTTATTAACCAAGTTTTAACTATGTTGGTTAGAGGGCCTGGCTTCAGGCCCTCTTTTTTACCTATCCCCCCTCATGGGATAACGAGGAAAAAATAATGGCTGATATTACCGCCGCCCTGGTGAAAGAACTGCGCGAACGTACTGGCGCAGGCATGATGGAATGTAAAAAAGCGCTGGTCGAAGCTCAGGGCGATATCGAGCTGGCTATCGACAACATGCGTAAATCCGGTCAGGCCAAGGCCGCCAAGAAAGCGGGCCGCGTTGCCGCCGAAGGCATCATCCTGACTAAAATCGCCGCCGACGGCAAATACGGCGTCATCGTCGAGCTGAACTGTGAAACCGATTTCGTGGCCAAAGACGGCGGATTCAAAGCCTTCGGCGACGAAGTGATAAGCGCGGCGCTGGCCGAACGCATCACGGATATCGATACGCTGAAAGCCAAATTTGAAGATCAGCGCGCCGCGATGGTGGCCAAAATCGGTGAAAACATCAATATTCGCCGTGTAGCCGCATTGGAAGGCGACGTGCTGGGCACTTACCTGCACGGCGCGCGTATCGGCGTCATGGTGGCCGCCACCGGCGCTGACGAAGAACTGGTCAAGCATATCGCCATGCATATCGCCGCCAGCAAGCCTGAATATGTCCATGCCGAAGACGTACCGGCGGACGTGGTGGCCCGCGAGCACCAGATTCAGCTGGATATCGCCATGCAGTCCGGCAAGCCGCGTGAAATCGCCGAGAAAATGGTTGAAGGCCGCATGCGCAAGTTTACCGGCGAAATCTCCCTGACCGGCCAGCATTTCGTGATGGATCCGAGCAAGACCGTCGGCCAACTGCTCGAAGAGCACAAAGCCGCCGTTGCCGACTTCATCCGTTTTGAAGTGGGCGAGGGCATCGAAAAAGCGGAAGTCGACTTCGCCGCCGAAGTTGCCGCCATGAGCAAACAGTCTTAAAGTAGATATCCGGAACCGCCTCAAGGCGGTTCCTTTTTATGAGCTGAAATAAAGTCAGGGGACTTTTGCCGCACAAACTCTGCAAAACGCGGTCCAGAAGTCGGATCCGCCCATCTCGTTATCGCTGCTTAGGAAAAGACCAAATGGCAACCAATGCAAAACCCGTATACCAGCGTATCCTGCTCAAACTGAGCGGCGAAGCCCTGCAAGGCGCAGAAGGTTTCGGTATCGACGCCAGCGTCCTGGATCGCATGGCCCAGGAAGTGAAGGAGCTGGTCGAGCTGGGCATCCAGGTCGGCGTGGTGATAGGCGGCGGCAATTTGTTTCGCGGCGCGGGCCTGGCCCAGGCGGGCATGAATCGTGTGGTGGGCGACCATATGGGTATGCTGGCGACGGTGATGAACGGGCTGGCGATGCGCGACGCGCTGCACCGCGCCTACGTCAACGCCAGGCTGATGTCGGCCATTCCGCTTAACGGCGTATGCGATAATTACAGCTGGGCCGAGGCTATCAGCCTGCTGCGCAACAACCGGGTGGTGATTTTCGCCGCCGGTACCGGCAATCCCTTTTTTACCACCGATTCCGCCGCCTGCCTGCGCGGCATTGAAATCGAAGCCGATGTGGTGTTGAAGGCCACCAAAGTGGACGGCGTCTATTCCGCCGATCCGGTGAAAAACCCCGATGCCACCCTGTATGATCAGCTCAGCTACCAGGACGTGCTGGAGCAGGAGTTGAAAGTGATGGATTTGGCGGCGTTCACCCTGGCCCGGGATCATAATATCCCCATCAGGGTGTTTAATATGAACAAACCCGGCGCGCTGCGGCGAGTGGTGATGGGCGAGAAGGAAGGTACGCTCATTACCAAGTAGCCTTTGTCCACTAGGTTACAGTATCATGCCGATGTTACGGCAATAATAGACACGATCGGCTGCGGCTGGTCAGACTATCACGGGCTTGACGCAAGCGTAAGCCCGCCCGGATAACCAGTTTTCAAGGGTTCGCAACGTGATTAATGAAATCCGCAAAGATGCAGAACTGCGCATGGAAAAATGCGTAGAAGCATTCAAAAACCACATCGGCAAAATCCGTACCGGCCGTGCCTCTCCGGGCCTGCTTGATGGCATTCACATCGAATACTACGGTACGTCGACGCCGCTGCGCCAATTAGCGAACGTAGTGGCTGAAGATTCACGCACGCTGGCCATTACCGTATTCGACCGCTCCCTGAGCGCCGCGGTGGAAAAAGCCATCATGGCGTCCGACCTGGGCCTGAATCCCTCATCAGCCGGCAGCGTGATCCGCGTTCCGCTGCCCGCGCTTACCGAGGAACGCCGCCGGGACCTGATCAAGGTGGTGCGCGCCGAGGCGGAGCAGGGCAGGGTATCGGTGCGTAACGTGCGCCGCGACGCCAATGATAAAGTCAAAGCCATGCTTAAGGATAAAGAAATCAGCGAGGACGAGGATCGCCGTTCGCAGGACGATATCCAGAAGCTGACCGACGCCTTTATCAAAAAAGTCGACAGCGCGCTGGCCGACAAAGAAGCCGAGTTAATGGAAATTTAAGCGCACGGCGCTAAAGTGACGCCCTGTCGCGCGACAGGGCGCCGGTACTGTTTCGCATCGACAATCACGCCGCGGCGGCCAATCAATTTCATTGTTTGTCCGCCGCGGCTTTTTTTTGTCGGTAACGCCATAGACAAATGTTGCGCAACGTTACAGACTACTGTGCTTTCTAAATTTTTTTAACTCGCGGTTGTCCAGAGCACCTCATGAGAAATTTGACGATTCTCGGCTCCACTGGTTCGGTTGGAACCAGCACACTGGCCGTTGTTCAGCAAAATCCGGAAAAATTCGCCGTGCGCGCCCTGGTGGCCGGACGAAACAGTGCCGTCATGGCCCAACAGTGCCTGGCCTTCCGACCCAGGTATGCCTGTATGGCCGATGAGACGGCGGCGCTGGAGCTTAAACGCCTGCTGCGCGAGGCGGGCAGCGACACCGAGGTCATGGCGGGACCGCAGGCCGCCTGTGAACTGGCGGCCCTTGAGGGGGTGGACATGGTGATGGCCGCCATCGTGGGCGCCGCCGGGCTGGCGTCGACGCTTGCGGCGATCCGCGCCGGTAAAACCGTGCTGCTGGCCAATAAAGAGGCGCTGGTCACCTGCGGCCGACTGTTCATCAACGAGGTGCGCCAGAGCAAAGCGCAGCTTTTACCGGTGGATAGTGAACATAATGCGATTTTTCAGAGTTTACCCGAACCATTTCAGCGCCGGTTAGGGTACGCTTCCCTGGAGGCGCATGGCGTGTCGAGCATCATTCTTACCGGTTCCGGCGGTCCGTTTCGCACCACGGCGCTGTCCGAACTGGCCGCCATGACGCCGGATCAGGCCTGCGCCCATCCCAACTGGTCGATGGGGCGCAAAATCTCCGTTGACTCGGCGACGATGATGAACAAAGGGCTGGAGTATATCGAGGCGCGGTGGTTATTCAACGCCTCGGCGGCGCAAATGGAGGTGATAGTGCATCCGCAGTCGGTGGTGCATTCCATGGTCCGTTACCGCGACGGCAGCGTGCTGGCGCAGCTGGGCTCGCCGGATATGCGCACGCCCATCGCCCATGCGATGGCCTATCCCGACCGGGTGGCGACCGGGGTCGAACCGCTTGATTTTTACCGTATCGGCGGGCTGACCTTCGAGCGGGCCGATGAAGCGCGCTACCCGTGCCTGCAATTGGCGATCGACGCCTGCGAACTCGGCCAGGCGGCCACCACGACGCTCAACGCCGCCAACGAGGTGGCGGTGGCGGCGTTTTTACAGGGGCGGGTGCGTTTTACCGCTATTGCCCCGCTGGTCCGCGCCACGCTTGAGCGCATGGTGTTGAGCGAGCCGGCAAGCGTGGAAGACGTCGTGGCGATTGACGCCGAGGCAAGGTGCGTGGCGGTGCGCGAAATGGCCGCTTTTATACAGTAAAATCAGCCGGAGCCGGGCATGACCCGGGTCGCGCCCTGATTTGTTCCGCCGCTGCTGAAATGATATAGTCAGCGCCAATTGTCTCCAGGATGATGGCTGGCCATAAGAAATCCGGAGTGAGCCGTGTTAGTACACGGCTTTTTTGCGCATTCGGGGCCTACTGTTCCGGAAAGACGGTTGTATTCTTATTGAGGAAACACGTAAGCGTTATGTCGTCCGAAAATCAGCACGAGGCTACTATTCTGTCTTCATCCACCCCCCGTCACGTGGCCATCATCATGGATGGCAACGGTCGTTGGGCCAAAAGCCGGGGAAGATTACGCATCTTCGGTCATAAAGCGGGGGTGAAGTCAGTTCGTCGCGCGGTCAGTTTTGCCGTAAGCCATCATTTCGATGCTCTAACGCTTTACGCCTTCAGCAGCGAGAACTGGAACCGGCCGACCCAGGAGGTTTCCGCGCTGATGGAATTATTCGTCAGGGCATTGGACAGCGAAGTAAAAAGCCTGCATAAACATAACGTCCGGTTACGTATTATCGGCGATACCAGCCGTTTTGGCCTGCGTTTACAGGAGCGTATCCGCCGATCCGAAGCCCTGACGCAAAATAACAATGGGTTAACCCTCAATATTGCCGCGAATTATGGCGGCCGTTGGGATATTATTCAGGGCGTGAAGCGACTGGCCGAAGAAGTACAGGAAGGGATATTGCGTCCCGATCAGATCGATGAGGACGCCCTGTGCCGGCATGTCTGCCTCAATGAGCTCGCACCGGTGGATTTGGTGATTCGCACCGGCGGAGAACATCGCATCAGTAATTTTTTATTATGGCAGATAGCTTATGCCGAACTCTATTTTACCGATGTGCTGTGGCCGGATTTTGACGAAGACGTTTTTGAAGGTGCGCTGAATGCTTTTGCTCAACGTGAGCGGCGCTTCGGAGGAACTACGCCTAATGATGCCAACGCGTCCTAGGGGGGATTTTTGCTGAAGTCTCGCTTGATTACTGCCTTTATACTGATACCTATTGTTATCGCCGCGCTTTTTTTACTGCCTCCGCTGGGGTTCGCGCTGGTTACGCTCGTCGTGTGCATGCTGGCGGCGTGGGAATGGGGGCAGCTTGCCGGCCTGGCGACCCGCAGCCAGCGGATCTGGCTGGCCATTCTGTGCGGGCTGTTGCTGGCGCTGATGATGTTCACCATACCGGACTACCACCCGTTCGTTACCGCCCCCATGGTGAAATACGCGCTGGGAGCCTCGCTGGCGTGGTGGATCGCGGCATTGGCGCTGGTGCTGTTCTATCCGCGTTCAAGCGCGTTCTGGCGCCATTCACGCACGCTGCGGCTGCTGTTCGGGGTGCTGACCATCATGCCTTTTTTTTGGGGCATGCTCACCCTGCGCCAGTATCACTACTCGGTAAATCACTTTACCGGCGCCTGGTGGCTGCTGTATGTGATGCTGCTGGTGTGGGGGGCGGACTCCGGCGCCTACCTCTTCGGGCGCGCGCTGGGCAAGCATAAGCTGGCGCCCAAGGTCTCTCCCGGCAAAACCTGGGAAGGCCTGGCGGGCGGCCTGGTGACCTCGGCCGTCATTTCCTGGCTGTTCGGCAAATACGCACCGCTGGACGCGCTGCCGCTCAGCCTGCTGGCCTGTTCGGTGATCGCGGCGCTGGCGTCGGTGCTGGGAGATTTAACGGAAAGCATGTTCAAACGCGAGGCCGGCATCAAAGACAGCGGGCACCTGATTCCGGGCCACGGCGGCATTTTGGATCGCATCGATAGCCTCACCGCCGCGGTGCCGGTTTTCGCCTGTTTAATGCTGCTGATTTTTAGAGCTATTTAATCGAGGGGCCAGGAGTTATCATGTTGCACTTTCTCTGGAATCTCGCCGCATTTATCGTCGCGCTGGGTATATTGATTACCGTGCATGAATTCGGCCACTTTTGGGTGGCCCGTCGCTGTGGCGTTACGGTGGAGCGTTTCTCCATCGGGTTCGGCCGCGCGCTGTGGCGTCATCGGGATAAGCGCGGCACCGAATATGTCATTGCGGCCATCCCCCTCGGGGGTTATGTAAAAATGCTGGACGAGCGGGTGGATACCGTCGCGCCCGAACGCCGGCATGAGGCGTTCAACCACAAAAAGGTCTGGCAGCGCGCCGCCATCATCAGCGCCGGCCCCATTGCCAATTTCATTTTTGCGGTGTTTGCCTACTGGCTGGTATTTTTGATAGGCGTGCCGAGTTTTCGTCCGGTAATCGGTGAGGTTACCCCAAATTCTATCGTCGCCCAGGCTGAAATTTCGCCCGGCATGGAACTAAAGTCGGTTGACGGTATCGAAACGCCTGACTGGGATTCGGTGCGGCTGGAGCTTATCGGCAAGATCGGCGATAGCCAGACCAGCGTCGGCGTCGCGCCTTTTGGATCTTCCCGTATTGAAAGGAAAATCCTCGATCTGCGCGCGTGGGATTTTGAACCGGATAAGCAGGATCCCATCATCGCGCTGGGGATTATTCCCCGGGGTCCGCAGATAGAACCGGTGCTCGCGGAAGTGCAAAACGCGTCCGCGGCGGCAAAAGCCGGTTTGCAAGCTGGCGACAGGATCGTTAAAGTCGATGGTCAGCCCGTCGGCCGCTGGCAGAATTTCGTCATGCAGGTACGGGATAATCCCGGCAAGCCCCTGGCGCTGGAAATCGATCGCCGGGGTGAAAGCCTGCCGGTGACGTTGGTGCCCGATGAGAAGTCGGTAGGTAAAGGCGAAGTGGAAGGCTTCGCGGGTGTGGTGCCGAAAGTGACGCCATTGCCCGAGGAATACAAAACGATACGCCAGTACGGCCTGTTTCCCGCGTTTTATCAGGCTGGCGAAAAAACCTGGCAACTGATGAAGTTGACGGTCAGTATGCTGGGCAAACTGGTCACGGGAGATGTTAAGCTGAACAACCTGAGCGGGCCGATATCCATAGCCCAGGGCGCGGGGATGTCAGCGGACTATGGGTTGATCTACTACCTGATGTTCCTGGCGCTTATCAGCGTCAACCTGGGTATCATCAACCTGTTCCCGTTACCGGTGTTAGATGGTGGTCACTTGCTCTTCCTGGCGATAGAAAAGCTTAAGGGTGGGCCGGTTTCCGAACGAGTGCAGGATTTCAGTTATCGCATCGGTTCGATTTTGCTGGTGTTGTTAATGGGCCTTGCTCTTTTCAATGATTTCTCCCGGCTCTAGCGCTGGGGATTATGTTAGGAAGAACGCATAACCACGATGGCGATGAAAAAGTTGCTCATAGCGTCGCTGCTTCTTAGCAGCGCCACCGTATACGGTGCAGACGGGTTCGTAGTGAAGGACATTCATTTCGAAGGACTGCAGCGGGTCGCCGTCGGTGCGGCGTTACTCAGTATGCCGGTACGTGTCGGCGACACGGCCACTGACGAGGATATCGGCAATACTATCCGTGCCTTATTTGCCACCGGGAACTTTGAGGATGTCCGGGTGTTGCGTGATGGAGATACGCTGGTCGTCGAGGTCAAGGAACGCCCCACCATTGCCAGTATCACGTTCTCCGGCAATAAAGCGGTGAAAGAGGATCAGCTCAAGGAGAATCTTGAAGCATCCGGCGTCCGCGTCGGCGAAGCGCTGGATCGCACCACCATCTCCAATATCGAGAAGGGGCTTGAGGATTTCTACTACAGCGCCGGTAAATACAGCGCGACGGTGAAAGCCGTGGTGACGCCGCTGCCGCGCAACCGGGTCGATTTGAAACTGGTCTTCACCGAAGGCCTTTCAGCGCAAATCCAGCAGATCAATATTGTCGGCAACCATGCCTTCACCACCGATGAACTGGTCTCCCGGTTTCAACTGCGGGACGAAGTGCCGTGGTGGAACGTGGTGGGGGACCGCAAATACCAGAAGCAAAAACTGGCGGGCGACCTGGAGACACTGCGCAGTTTCTACCTCGATCGCGGTTATGCGCGCTTTAATATCGATTCTACCCAGGTCAGCCTGACGCCGGATAAAAAAGGCATCTACATCACTCTGAATATCACCGAGGGCGCGCAGTACCAGCTGTCCGGTACGGTGGTGAACGGGAATCTGGCCGGCCACTCCTCGGAAATCGACGCCTTGTCCCAGGTTAAACCGGGGGATTTGTACAGCGGCGCCAAGGTCACCAAGATGGAAAACGACATCAAGCAGCTGCTGGGGCGTTATGGTTACGCTTACCCCCGCGTGGTGACGCAGCCCGAGATCGACGATGCCGCCAAGACCGTCAAACTCCATATCAACGTTGATGCGGGCAACCGTTTCTACGTCCGGCGCGTGCGGTTCGAAGGCAACGACATTACCAAAGACGAAGTTCTGCGCCGCCAGATGCGCCAGATGGAAGGCGCCTGGCTGGGCAGCGATTTGGTGGATCAGGGCAAGGAGCGTCTGAACCGGCTCGGCTATTTTGAAACCGTCGATGCCGATACCCAGCGCGTTCCCGGCACCAGCGATCAGGTGGACGTTGTTTACAAGGTTAAAGAGCGTAATACCGGCAGCATTAACTTCGGCATCGGTTTCGGCACCGAGAGCGGCGTCAGCTTCCAGTTCGGCATCCAGCAGGACAACTGGCTGGGTACCGGCAACTCGGTGGGTATCAACGGGACCAAGAACGATTTCCAGACCTATGCCGAACTCTCTCTTACCGACCCCTTCTTCACCGTTGACGGTGTGAGCCTGGGGGGCCGCATTTTCTATAACGACTTCAAGGCGGATGACGCCGATCTGTCGGATTATACCAACAAGAGTTACGGTATCGGCTCCACGCTGGGCTTCCCCATCAGTGAAACCAATTCACTGAACCTGGGTGTTGATTATGTCCACAATGACTTGTCGAACATGCAACCCCAGATTGCCATGTGGCGCTATTTGAATGCCAACGGCATTTTCCCGAAGGTGGTGACGGGGGAAAATGAAACCAGCGACGCCGATTTCAGCACCGATGACTTCTTCTTTACCACCGGCTGGAGTTACAACAACCTGGACCGCGGGTACTTCCCGACGTCCGGCACCACCGCCAGCCTGAGCGGCAAGGTTACCGTCCCGGGTTCCGATAACGAATATTACAAATTGACCTTCGACACCACCAGCTACCTGCCGCTGTCCGAGTCCGGCAACTGGGTGCTGATGGGCCGCGGACGCGCCGGTTATGCCGACGGCCTGAGCGGCAAGCAAGTGCCGTTCTACGATAACTTCTTCGCCGGCGGTTCCAGCACGGTGCGTGGTTTCCGCTCCAACACCATCGGGCCGAAAGCCATTTATTTCGATTGCGCGGCCGGCGCCAAGTCCAACAACGACTGCCCGCTGGACAGATCCAGCGATGCGGTGGGCGGTAACGCCATGGCATTGTTAAGCGCGGAACTGATCGTGCCGACGCCGTT
>NZ_DASWOM010000007.1:0-12243 GCF_036398755.1 Acerihabitans sp.
AGCTAAGGGCGCGCCGGGAGCGCGTCCCGTGCGGTCCAACAGCCGGGATGCGCGCTGCCGGGGACCGCGCAGCGGCGCACGACCTGCCGGACGCGGGGAAGTCCAGAAGGGGCGCGCGTGCGCCCCTTCTGGTCGCTTGCCTGCACCCGGCAATCCCTATAAACACCCAACGCATGGCAAGCGAAACCATCGCCGGGGGCGATATACCCCCCACCACCAGTCAAGCCGCCGCCAGGGCACCATTCCCCCCCGCCACCAGCCAAGCCGCCGCCAGGGCACCCTCCCCCCTACCATCGGCTGCAAAGCAAACGCACCCGAAGCATCGCATCGGGCGCGTTACACAAACACTTTACGCCGCATCCTCCAGCGTGCTCAGCTCGCGATCCCTCACCTCTGGCATCAATAAGGCGGAGAACAACCCAATACAGGAATAAACCACGATCATCGCGGTAATCGGCCACCACGACCCGGTCATGCTGCAGAAAATACCGGCCAGCACCGGTCCAAAGCCAACGGCGACCAATCCGCCCAGCTCTTTGGAAATCGCCATGCGCGTAAACCTGTTGCGCGAGCCAAACATCTCCGCCATGGTGATATTTTCCAGGGCGAATAGCCCCAGCACGGCGAAATTATGGATAATGATAATGCAGGCCATAATGGTGCCGACGTCGTTGCTTTTGTCGACAATCATCGACAGCATGGGGTAGGCCAGGACAATGGCCGAGATATTCAACAGGATGTACGGCACTCGCCGGCCGATTTTATCGGACAGCCAACCCAGCAGGGGGATGCTCATAAATCCAATCACCGAACTTATCATCAGCGCGTCGGTGGGGATCTTCTTTTCAAACAGCAGCGTCTGCACCAGATAGCCGGCCAGGAATGTCTGGATAAGCCCTGAATTCCCCGCCTGGCCAAAACGCAGCCCGGTCGCCAGCCAGAACGCCTTGCTGCTGAACATGGCCGACAGGGAATGGGTATCAAGCACCGCGTCGGTCACCGCGACCTTGCCTTCGCCGCTGTCCTTCACTTCTTCAAAAACCGGGCTTTCCTTCAGGTTCAGCCGCAGCCAAATGGCGAAAATCATCACCACGATGCTGGACAGGAAGGGAATACGCCAGCCCCAGGCCACCAACTGTTCTTTATCCAGCACAAAAAACATCACCGCCCAAATCGCCGTGGCCGACAGGGTGCCGCAGTTGGTCCCCATGGCGACCAGGGAGGAGATAAGCCCCCGCTTGCCCTTGGGCGCATATTCCGCCAGCATGGTGCCGGCGCCCGAGATCTCGGCGCCCGCGCCCAGCCCCTGGATAATACGTAATATGATAAGCAGCAACGGCGCGAAAATGCCGATTTGCGCGTAGGTCGGCAACACCCCGATCAACGTGGTACAGATGCCCATCATGGCGATGGTGATAAACAGCACTTTTTTACGCCCGATGGTATCGCCCATCCGGCCGAAGATAAACGCCCCGATGATACGCGCAATATACCCCGCGCCGTAGGTGCCCATGGCCAGGATCAAGGCCATGGCCGCGGATTGTTCCGGAAAAAATACCTCGTGAAAGACTAATGCCGCGCCCAGCGAATACAGTTGAAAATCCATAAACTCCAGGGCGGTGCCCAGCCAACCGGATAAGGAAACCTTGACGAGATCAGCGGTGCTTCTGACCGGCTGATGACGTTTTACCGCTGTTTCTATACTCATATAGTTATTCTCTGCAAATTGTCTATAGGGACAGGTACAGTGTCAGGTACAGAGAAAATATATCTCCGTTATACATGCACTCAGCGACGCGCAACGAACGGCGCTAAACAATGTGGTGAAAAGATATGCAGATGCTTACTACCATACAAGTATTTTTTGTCGGTTTACCGATCTCCATCACATTTATTTTACATAGCCCTGACACATGATGAGCCGGCGGCAACCGCTTTTATCTGGCGCTCAGGCCGTGCCGCGCCTACAGTCATTTATTCATGTCACAGGAGAAACAACATGACTCTCAATGTCCTAGGTTACGCCGCCCGATCGGCACAATCCCCTCTCGCCCCGCTGGAATTCACCCGCCGCGACCCGCGGCCCGATGATGTCGTGCTGGAAGTGCTTTATTGCGGCGTCTGTCATTCCGATTTGCATCAGGCGCGCAACGATTGGGGGATCAGCGCCTATCCCGTGGTCCCCGGTCATGAAGTGGTGGGCCGTGTGACGTCCGTCGGCAAGGACGTGACGAAATTCAAGCCGGGCGATTTTGCGGGCATAGGCTGTATGGTGGATTCATGCCGCCAGTGTTCACCCTGCCGGCATGGGCTGGAGCAATACTGTGAAGAAGGCAATGTGCAGACCTACAATGGCGTTGACCGCCACGATGGCCTGCCGACCTATGGCGGCTATTCCAATACCATCGTGGCGTCGCAGGATTTTGTGCTGCGGATGCCGGCCGGCATCGATCTGCAAGCCGCTGCGCCGCTGCTGTGCGCGGGCATCACCACCTGGTCCCCGCTGCGCCGCTGGAAAATCGGCCAAGGCAGTAAAGTGGCGGTGATAGGCCTCGGCGGCCTGGGCCATATGGCGCTGAAGCTGGCCAACGCCCTGGGCGCCGACGTCACCCTGTTTACCCGTTCGGCGAATAAAGAGGCCGACGCCCGTCGCCTCGGCGCGCATCATATCGTGCTGTCGACGGATGACGCGCAGGTGGCGGCAGTGAAAAACCAGTATGATTTGATCATCGATACCGTGCCCTACGTACATGATATCAATCCCTATGTACCGACCCTCAACCTGGACGGCACCCTGGTGTTTGTCGGCTTCCTGGGTGATATCAATCCCATGCTCAATACCCTGTCGCTTATCCTAGGACGGCGTTCGGTCGCCGGTTCATGCATCGGCGGCATCGCGGAAACCCAGGAAATGCTCGATTTCTGCGCGCAGCACGGTATAGCGTCCGATATCGAAATGATCAAGATGCGGGACATTAACGCCGCCTATGAACGCATGCTGAAAAGCGATGTTAAATACCGTTTTGTCATCGACATGGCCTCGCTGCGGGCGTAGCCACCCGCGCCGTACCGCCGGCGTCTGACCCCGCTTTCCGGCAAGGCGGTCAGGCGACCGGGCTGGCGCATTCCGGGAGCACCAGGCATGAACATAAAAGATCAACAACAGGTCACCCTATATGAAGTTTTTCGCCTGCTGGCCTGCGTGGTTATCGTGTTGGCCGGCATTCATCTTGCCGCCCCGGTGATCGTGTTGCTGTTGCTGGCACTGTTCCTGGCGATTGTCCTGGAACCGCTGATAGCCCTGATGACGCGTTTTGGCCTGCCGCGCCTGGCGGGCGTGGCGCTGCTGAGCGGCGGCCTGCTGCTGGCGCTGCTGTTTACGCTGCTTAACATCATGGACGCGCTGCCTGAGCTCACCCAAATGAGCGGCCAGATGCGCGGCATGCTGTCCGGCCCCCTGTCCGCCGGGCTGGCCCCGCTGGCGCGCGCCGGGGTTACGCTTACCCCGGACGAGGTGATGACCTATTTTGATCCGGGCCAGCTGCTGCGCATGGCCACCCGTTTCGTCGGGCGGATTTCGGACATTCTGTCGTCGGTATTGGTGGTGTTTCTGATGGTGCTGTTTATGCTCATCGAAGTACCCGCGCTGATAGCAAAGAGCCAGCGCCTGCTGCACGTCTCCTCGCCCGGCATGGCGGCCATGCGGCAGGGCATCGGCTTCGTCGGTCATTACCTGGCGTTGAAAACGCTGGTCAGCCTGGTCAGCGGCCTGATTATCTGGGGCGCCCTGCTGGCATTGCAGGTAAAATTCGCCTTTATCTGGGGAACACTGGCCTGCCTGCTGAATTTTATCCCGGTGATAGGATCGGTGCTCGCCGCGATACCGCCGGTCATCCAGGCGTTTATTTTTAACGGCGCCGGAACGGGAGCGGCGGTGCTGCTGGTGTTCCTGGCGCTTAACCTGCTGCTGGGATGCATACTGGAGCCGTATATCATCGGCCGTAAGCTGGATATGACCACCAGCACCGTCATCATCTCCCTGGTGGTATGGGACGGGCTGCTGGGCATGACCGGCGTGCTGCTGGCGGTGCCGCTGACGCTGTCGCTCAAGCTGGCGCTGGAACAGACCCGCGGTGGCCGGAAACTGGCCTTTATGATGGGCGCGAAGCACTGAGCCGGACGCGGCGCGGCCGGCGCCGCGATAAAAAATCATTACCCCCCCGCCTCATTATTACTTTATCTTATGCCCCGCTCCACGACGCGTTAACCGCACCGCTATCGGCCGGCAGAGCCGACTCCAAACTACCGACAGGAATAAGTCCTTATGGCTGAACATTCTACACAGACCCCGGTAACGGCGCCGCAGGCCGATACGCTACAGCGCAGCCTGAATAACCGCCATATCCAGCTGATTGCCATCGGGGGCGCCATTGGCACCGGCCTGTTCATGGGCTCCGGGAAAACCATCAGCCTGGCCGGGCCATCGATCGTTTTTGTCTACCTGATCATCGGCTTTATGCTGTTTTTTGTCATGCGCGCGATGGGGGAACTGCTGCTCTCCAATCTGGAGTACAAGTCTTTCAGCGACTTTGCCGCCGATCTGCTCGGCCCCTGGGCGGGCTTTTTTACCGGCTGGACCTACTGGTTTTGCTGGGTGGTCACCGGCATTGCCGACGTGGTGGCCATCAGCGCCTATTTTCAGCTGTGGTTTCCCGGGTTTTCCGTGTGGATGAGCGCCCTGCTGTGCGTGGGCGTGTTCTTTACCCTGAATATCGCAAGCGTAAAGCTGTTCGGCGAGCTGGAGTTCTGGTTCGCGCTGGTCAAGATTATAGCGATTGTCGCCCTGATCGCCGCCGGCGCCTGGCTTGCGGCGCTGCACTATCCCTCGCCCGGCGGCGGTACCGCGTCCATCGCCAATCTCTGGCGGCACGGCGGCCTGTTTCCCAAAGGCCTCGACGGGTTTTTCGCCGGTTTCCAAATTGCGGTTTTCGCCTTTGTCGGCATTGAGCTGGTCGGCACCACCGCGGCGGAGACCCGCGATCCCCATAGCGTACTGCCGCGCGCCATCAACGCCATACCCATCCGGGTGATTATGTTTTACGTGCTGGCGCTGATCGCCATTATGACGGTAACGCCCTGGGATAGCGTGGCGGCGGATCGCAGCCCGTTCGTGTCGATGTTTATGCTCACCGGCCTGCCCGCCGCCGCCAGCGTGGTGAACTTCGTGGTACTGACCTCCGCCGCCTCCTCGGCCAACAGCGGCATGTTTTCCACCAGCCGCATGCTGTTCGGCCTGGCGGAACAGGGCGTGGCCCACCGGGCATTCGCCAGGCTGTCCGGGCGCGCCGTGCCGATTAACGGCCTGCTGTTCTCCTGCCTGTGCCTGGTTATCGGCGTGGCGCTGATTTATCTTATCCCCAACGTGATGACGGTATTTACCCTGGTGACCACGGTCTCGGCCATCCTGTTTATGTTTGTCTGGACCATCATCCTTTGTTCTTACCTGGCCTACCGGAAACACTATCCGCAACGCCACCGGCAGTCGCGGTTTAAAATGCCGCTGGGCAAGGTGATGTGCTGGGTCTGCATGGCTTTTTTCCTGTTTGTGCTGGCGTTGCTGACGCTGCGCGCGGATACCCGCGCGGCGTTGCTCGTCACGCCGCTGTGGTTTATTCTTCTCGCCATTGGCTGGCGGCTGCGCGGCGGCAATACGGCCCGCCGGCGCAAGATGTTGCATCCATAGGGCTGGCGCGATGAAAAAGGGCGCGGCGGTGGTAATACCCGCCGTTTACGCCAGATAACGCCGGAACCAGGAGATGGTGCGTTCCCAGGCGAGATCGGCCGCCGCCTTATCGTAGCGCGGCGTGGAATCGTTATGGAAGCCATGGTTCACGTCCGGATAGATATAGCCCTCATAGGTCTTGCCGGCGGCTTTCAGCGCCGTCTCATACGCGGGCCAGCCCGAGGTGATGGGGGTATCGAGCCCGGCATAGTGCAGCAGCAACGGCGCCTTGATGCGCGGCACGTCCTGCGGCTGCGGCTGCCGGCCGTAAAACGACACGGCGGCGCCAAGCTCGGGGTAGGCCACCGCCGCCGCGTTGGCCACCCCACCGCCGTAGCAAAAGCCGGTGATGCCCACCTTGCCGCCGGTCTGCCCATGCCCCATCAGGTATTCGATGGCGGCAAAAAAATCATTCATCAGCTTGGCGGGATCCACCTGCTGCTGCAGTTCCCGCCCTTTGTCATCGTTGCCGGGGTAGCCGCCGACGGAGCTCAGTCCATCCGGGGCCAGCGCCACAAATCCGGCCTTGGCGACGCGCCTGGCCACGTCCTCGATATACGGATTAAGCCCCCGGTTCTCATGTACCACCACCACCCCCGCCACCGGCCCCCTGGCCGCCGCGGGACGCACCCGGTAAGCGCGCACCTGGCCGTGGCCGTTCGGCGACGGGTAGGTAATATATTCCGCGGCGATATCCGGGTCGGTAAATTCAACCTGCTGGGCAAGGGCATAATTGGGGCTGAGCAAGGAAAGTATGCCGGCGGCGGTCAAACCGCCGACGGCGAAGTGCGCCGCCTTGACCAGGAATTGACGCTTGGTGATCTTGCCATGGACGTAATAGTCATAAAGCTCAAGCAGCCGCGGATCAAAATCGTTAGCGGTAAGACGGGTCATGTTGTCGCTCCTTTCATCCTGGACACGAATTAATCTAGCAGATCCGCAACCGCAAACGGAACGGGTTTCCGCGGTCATGGCGGGTGAGCGGGAAATACGCTGCGGCGTGTTTTTTCATGAAATCACCTAAACCAAAAAGGTTTACCGGCTGAATATAAACGGTACTTTATCCATTAAGTGGCCGGGGATATATTCTTCGCAGAATTTATATCACCGTCTTTTCGGAGGAAATATGTCAGAACAGAACCCTAACACCGATCGGCAACCCGTACAGGATCTCCGGTCGGCCATCGCCCTGCTGGAATCTATTGCCGGTGAATTCGTCAGCACCGATGTCGAGGTCGATCCCGAGGCTGAATTATCCGGCGTCTATCGCTACGTCGGCGCGGGCGGCACCTGCCAGCGCCCGACGCGCAAAGGGCCGGCGATGATGTTCAATACCATCAAGGGATTCCCCGGCGTGCGCGTGGTGACCGGCCTGATGTCTACCCGCGAACGCGTGGGCCATCTGCTTAACTGCGCACCGGAAAGATTGGGTTTCCTGTTAAAGGAATCGGTGGCCAACGCCATAGCGCCGGTCGTGGTCGGCAAGGAAAAGGCGGTATGCCAGGAAGTGGTCCATCTCGCCTCGGATCCGGCGTTTGACCTGCGGACATTATTGCCGGCGCCGACCAATACCGAAGAGGATGCCGGCCCGTATTTCACCATGGGCTTATGCTACGCCTCCGACCCGGAAACCAAACAATCCGATATCACCATCCATCGTCTTTGCATTCAAAGCCGCGATGAACTGTCCATGTGGCTGACGCCGGGCCGGCATATCGACGCCTTCCGTGAAAAAGCCGAACGGCTGGGACAGGCGCTGCCGATTTCCATCAGCATCGGCGTCGATCCCGCCATCGAAATCGCCGCCTGCTTCGAGCCGCCCACCACCCCGCTTGGCTTTAACGAACTCAGTATCGCCGGCGCGCTGCGCGGCAAAGCCGTCGAGCTGGTGAATTGCCTGACCATCGACGAGCGCGCCATCGCGCACGCCGAAATTGTTATCGAAGGCGAACTGTTGCCCAACGTACGCGTGCGTGAAGACCAGAATACCCATACCGGTAAAGCCATGCCCGAATTCCCCGGTTATACCGGTGAAGCCAAGGCGGCGCTGCCGGTTATCAAGGTCAAGGCGGTCACCTACAGAAAACACCCGATCCTGCAAACCACCCTCGGTCCCAGCGGCGAGCATGTCAGCATGGCGGGCATTCCCACCGAGGCCAGTATCCTGGATATGATTGAACGGGCCATGCCGGGGCGGGTGCTGAACGTACATGCCCACACCTCCGGCGGCGGCAAGCTGCTGGCGGTGCTGCAATGCAAAAAAGCCTCGCCGGTCGACGAAGGCCGGCAACGGCAGGCGGCGCTGCTGGCCTTCGCCGCGTTTTCCGAGCTGAAACACGTCATCCTGGTTGACGAGGATGTCGATATCTTTGATACCGACGATATCCTGTGGGCGATGCAGACCCGCTACCAGGGCGACGTCGATACCGTCTTTATCCCCGGCGTGCGTTGCCACCCCCTGGACCCGTCGCAGGTGCCGGAATACAGCCCGAGCATTTCGCAGCAGGGCGTATCCTGTAAAACCATTTTTGACTGCACGGTACCCTTTCATCTGAAAGCGCACTTTGTCCGTTCCAAATTCAAAAAAGTCGACGTGCGGAAATTTCTGCCTGATTTTAAATAAACCGAGTTGTTAAGATGAGTAAGCGGCGCATTATCGTAGGCATCAGCGGGGCTTCCGGGTTCCAGTACGGCATGAAAGTGCTGGAGCTGCTACATGAACAGGATATTGAAGTGCATCTGGTCATCAGCAAAGGAGCGGAAGCCACCAGGGCGCTCGAAACGACCTATGAGCGCCAGGAGGTGGTGAAACTGGCGGATGAGGTGCACAGCGTGACCAATCTGGGCGCCGCGATATCCAGCGGCTCGTTTACAACGCTCGGCATGATAATCGCGCCCTGTTCAATGAACAGTCTCGCCGCGATTGCCCATGGGCTGGCCGGCAATCTTTTGACCCGGGCCGCCGATGTAATTTTAAAAGAGCGGCGCAGGCTGGTGCTGATGGTCAGGGAAACACCCCTGCATCTTACCCATCTGAAAAACATGCAATCGGTAACGGAAATGGGCGGGATAATATTCCCCCCCGTTCCCGCCTTTTACCAGGACCCGCAAAGCGTGGACGATATCGTCCGTCACAGCGCCGCCCGCGCGCTGGATTTATTCGGTCTGGACGTCGGCAATCTTAAACGCTGGGGCGAAAGCCCGCGCGGCTGATGCGGAAATAGTCTTCATTCTAAGGAATAATTGATGTTAATTGGTCCATTCGTCAACGGCTGCGCCGTATTGGCGGGCGGTATTGTCGGCGCATTTTTTGGCGACAAAATCCCCGAGCGGCTGCGCATTGCCTTACCGCTGACCTTCGGTCTCTCCTCCATGGGGCTGGGTATCGCGCTTATTGTCAAAATCCACAGCCTGCCGGTGGTGATATTATCGCTTATCGTGGGCGCGGCCATCGGCGAGCTGGTTTATCTGGAAAGACGTATCGGCATGATGGGTAATGTCGCCAAGGGCATTGCTAATCGGTTTTCAGCGGATGACGGCAAGCTGGATCCGGCGGTATTCACCGAAAAATTCGTGGCGATCCTGGTGCTGTTTTGCGCCAGCGGCACCGGTATTATCGGCGCCATGACCGAAGGCATGACCCACGATGCCAATATCCTGTTCGTTAAATCCATCATGGATATATTCACCGCGGCGATTTTCGCCACCGTGCTGGGTTACGCCGTCGCCCTGATTGCCGTGCCGCAGTTAGTTATCCAGCTGTGCATCGCCTCGGCCGCCGTGCTGATTATGCCGCACACCACCCCTGAAATGATGGGCGACTTTACCGCCGCCGGCGGATTTATCATGCTGGCCACCGGGTTTCGTATTGCCGGCATTAAATCGTTCCCGGTGGGAAATCTCTTACCGGCGCTGGTGCTGGTGCTGCCCATTTCCCATTTCTGGACCCTGTTTATTCACTGATCGCCAGGCAATCCCCCTGACGTAAACACCGCGGCCCATCTTATCGGTACCGGGATTTACTGTTATGCTGTGCTCACGTCAGGGGGCACCGGGAGAGTAGAATGGACCTGAAAAGGCTGCGGTATTTTTGCGCTATCGCCGAGCAGGGATCGATCAGCAAGGCGGCCATACTGCTGAATATCGCCCAACCGCCGCTGGGCAAAAGGCTGCACGAGCTGGAGGCGGAAATCGGTTCGCCGCTGTTTATCCGCACCCCGAAAAAAATGCGGCTGACCGAGGCGGGTCAGTTCCTTTACCGGCAGTCCTGCGCGGTGCTAAGCCAAGTCGACCAGCTAAAAAAACACACCATCACTATCGCCACCCGGCAAAAAAGAGTGGTCAACATCGGCGTGTCCTATTTGTATCTGCGCTATTTCAATCAAACCCTGATGGATTTTTATCAACGTCAGCCTGACTGGGATATTAATGTTATGGTATCGGATTCCAGTCATCTGGAAACGTTATTGGCGGCAAAATCACTGGATATCGCGCTGATGCAAAGCCCCGGCGCATCCAGCGCTTTTTATGTGCGAGAACTGGCGCCGGCGCGGATTATCGCCGTGGTATCGCGCGCGTTTTCCGGCCGTTTTACCGGCAAAAGCGTTTCCTTATACGATATCGGCAAGCTGCCGCTGATATTACATCACCGCCTCGATGGCGAGGGAACCTATGAATTATTACTCAATAAACTTTACGCCGCTGTTGAGAATGTCAATATCCTGATGAAAGTGTCCGAGCCAAGGCTTATCCTCGCTATGCTTAGCGCCGGCCTGGCAGGTGTGGCGCTTATGCCCGACTCGGAATATATCGAATGCCGGGACGGGAATTATTTATCCTTTGATCTCGAACAGGATATCCAAATATACAAACCGGCTATCGTTACGCTGAATACCGCGCAAAACTCACTTATTCCCTGATTCCCAGTTTCCATATGCGCGGGTATTTCCGACCGACGCGGGCGATCACAAATTAGCTCCCGCTTTAAATCGCTGCTTTTACAACTCGACGGTTGCCGGCTGACCGTCGATACCATTGCGTTTATGCCAGTCCCGCTGTCGCATTATTGTAATGGCTAACATTGCGGGGGTGTTTTTGACCATCATGCATACTAACATTGATGAACCATTTAACTGCTCTGATTTAGAATAATAAGATATTTGTTTTTTGCAACACAACGCATAGCTGGAGATCAGTATGTTCCCACATCCCTTAACACAAAACGCTACCGCCCCTGATAGCCAGGTTAACCCTGTTCCAGGTAATGCGGGTGTCATGCGTCTTTCCGCCGCCATGAATACTCCGGCAGCGCCCAACGTCAAAACGCAATCACGGATTACCGATTCCCAATATGCGAGAAAATCATGTGGCATAACCGGCCACTCAACTCGCACAGCGGAGGATGTTTTATCGAATCAGTTCGGTGAACAAATAAAGTTCATACGGGAGCAAATCCGGCAAGCTTTCCAAAGAGGCGAAACCAGTGCCGTAATTGCCGAGCGTTTCAATATCGAATGCGGCAGCAAAAAATATTTTGACCTGCAAATGATTGGCATCAACGATGTGCTTGCCAAGCTTACTAAAGCGTGCCTGGATTATGAAAAAATCGCACATGATTTGGGCATTATGCGGGAAGATAAAGCCTACCCGATATTCCTGGAAAAAACAAAAAATCACTTGGCCGAAGTCATCATGTTCGATCGGTATGATCAATCAGCCAAATCAAACCATTTTGATAAATTTATAAAAGATGAACACTCACACAAACAGAAGGCTTGGGAAACATTTAAGAAAATAGAACGAGAGCAGAGTATATTAGAAAAAAATCGTGCTGAGTATAAAAAAATAACCTTGGGTCAGTCCACATCAGATAACGCTCTCGAAAAAAATCAGTGGACAAAGGAGCGCACGAGAATTTCGGGTTATTACATTCTTAATACGATGTGGGAAACAATACTTCCAAACGGTTGTGTTGATGCGATGGAAGAAGAGGCCAATCACTTTGCTAATACATTTACCTATTATGTTAAAGGGAAGCTTCATCAAGTAGATAAGCAAATAATTATAGATGAAATCAAAGCCGGAACCAGTGTGACCACCCTCGCTGAACGATTTTGCATCAATAAAGATAGTGATGAAGGTGAAACACTTGGAAAGATAGCCGCGGTCTATGTAGGCAGTGAACGCCTGCTCACGGGCGAATCCATTGATCATGTTGCTAAAACGTTAGGTTTACCCAAAAACTCCTTTGGCTATGGTGAGCTTATCTCTTTTGCAATAAATACCGATATAATGTCTTCCTTAGCTGAGACGACAGATTTAACGCCCGCCGCAATAGGCAAACAGATTAACACGGATGACGATTATGTTTAGTCCCTTATGGCAACCGGCTACGCGTTTAAAGAATTTATTATCACCACCCATTTTTATAAACGCGTTCTTAATGGCGAAGATTTTAGGCA
>NZ_DASWOM010000008.1:0-9206 GCF_036398755.1 Acerihabitans sp.
GGCGGGGCTTTGGTAAAATTTACTCATCACTTTGAACAGCATGCAGGGCAGGGCAACGGTAAAACAAAACCGGTTGAGCCCCTCGTTGACCGACTCGGGCCAGCCGGCAAAGCGCCCAAGACAAAACCCCGTGGCGATGAGTAAAAAAAGCGGCGCCGAAAGTATAACCTGGTGCGATAGCTGAGCCAGAAAACCAACCGTTTCCATCCCTAAACCTGCCTGCGTAAACGTTATTCTTATGTTTATCCCGTGGTTGCAGTATATGGGATTCGCAGCCCGCCGTCAGTCAGGCTCGTCATTCTTCTACCCGCGCCACGCACGCCTGCGCTGTTTAGGCGGGCGCATGGCTGCCCGCTGTTCGCCCGCGCTTATTTGGCGGGTGAATTTTGCGGGTAAAAGATTTCCCATACAGCAGGAAATTATTTATTTGTATCCCTGGCGATGTGTGTGATGAACTGGCTTTATCGATATGTAGCTATTTTTCTACCGCCGGAAAATTTTTCGGCAAAAGAATGAATGAAAATAAATTTAGGGTGGGAGAGCCGATGGATATACAAGAGCATATTAACAATGTGGCAATGAACATTATCATGGATGCCGGCGATGCACGGGCATTAATTACCGATGCGCTTTCGGAGATCGAGAAAAATAAATTTGCGCTGGCTGACGAAAAAATTATTTTGGCGCAGCAAAAAATAAAACATGCTCACGGCAAACAAACCGACATCGTACAGGGCGAAATCCGCGGCGAAAAATATCCCGCGTCGCTATTGTTTACCCACGCGCAGGATACGCTGATGACAATTAACAGCGAATTGCTGATGAGCAAACAATTGCTAAAAATTTTCCGCGCGCTGCACCATCGCCTGGAGCAGTTGGAACAGCGCGCGCAATAAAGATCATCGACGGGAAGCAGCAATTGTATTGCTGTCAATGTGCAACAGGGAAACCAGATGGAACAGTTTCAATACATCATTAAAGACGACCTTGGCATTCATGCGCGACCAGCAGGCATGTTGGTGCGTTTAGCCATGAATTACCGCTCGGAGTTGCTTATCGCCAAGCAAAGCGACCCCGGCGTCAGCCTGAAAAAAATATTCACCATCATGAAATTAGGGGTGAAATGCGGCGACGCGGTGACGATATCCGCCAATGGCGAAGATGAACAACAGGCTATCGCCGCGCTGCGTGATTTTTTCCACGGCCATCTTTGAGCAGGTAAGGAGCAGGTGATGCAAATATTGCAAGGCAAAGCCGTGTCGCCGGGAATTGCGCTGGGAACGGCGTGGATCTATCACCCCGTCCAGGTAACGGTTGCCCCGGAGCCGGTCGCCAATCCGCAACAGGAACTGGCGCGTTTCGCCCTGGCCTGCGCCGACGCGCTGGCTCAACTGCGCGTACTGGAAGATAAGGTTCGCTTGGATACCGGTGAGGAAAATGCCCAGCTGTTCGTCGCCCATCAACTGATGTTGCAGGACGAGGATTTTCAGCAGACGGTACGCGATACCATCGACGGGCAGGGCGTTAATGCCGCGTGGGCTGTAAATCAGGCCGGCGCATTGTTCGCCGGCCAGCTGGCGGCGATGGAAGACGCTTATTTTCAGGCGCGGGCGGCGGACGTCCTGGATGTGACCGCGCGGCTTATCGCGATCCTGGGCGGCGAGCGGACGGAACCGGCGGAACAGCCGGCGGGCGAGGCCATCTTGTTCGCGCACGATCTGACCCCGAGTGAAACCGTCCAGTTGGATCGCCGGCGCATCATGGCGATTGTGACCTTGAAGGGATCGGCCAATTCCCATACCGCCATCTTGGCGCGGGCCATGAATATCCCAGCGCTGGTCGGGCTTGATACGCCGGCGTTGCCAACCCAATGGCAAGGACAGCACGTGATTGTCGACAGTGAGAGCGGCCGCGTTTATCTCGGCGCGGACAGCGCGACGACTCGTCATTACCGCTACAAATTATCACAGCGGCAGCAGGAACGTCAGCGCCTGCTGTCCGTCAAGGACCAGCCGGCGATCACCCGTTGCGGACGGCGCGTTAATTTATATGCCAACATCGGCTCGGTTGCGGACATCGCGGCGGCGCGCGATAACGGCGCCGAGGGCATCGGCCTGTTTCGCAGTGAATTTCTCTATCTTGGCCGCCAGGAACTCCCCGGCGAACAGGAGCAATTCGCCGCCTATCGCGCGGTGGCGGAGGGTATGGCCGGCCAGCGGGTTATCGTTCGCACCCTGGATCTGGGGGCGGACAAGCAGGCCGACTATCTGCAACTGGCGCCTGAGGACAATCCGGCGCTGGGATGCCGGGCTATTCGCCTGTGCCTGGCGCGTCCCGAACTGCTCATCACCCAGCTGCGGGCCATTTTGCGGGCCAGCGTTTACGGGCGCGTCGCCATCATGTTTCCCATGATAACGGCGGTATGGGAGGTATGGGAGCTAAAACAACTCTATCAGCAATGCCGCGCGCAGCTGGACAACGAAGGGATAGCATATCGGCCGGATATAGAATTGGGCATTATGATCGAAACCCCGGCGGCGGCGCTGATCGGCGATCTGCTGGCGCCGGAGGTGGATTTTTTTAGTATCGGCACCAACGATCTTACCCAGTATACCCTGGCCGTAGATCGCCAGAATCCCGCGCTGGAACGCTATGACGATCCCGTTCATCCCGCTTTGCTCCGCTTGATAACTCAAGTCATCGACCAGGCCCATCGCCATGGCATCTGGGTGGGGATTTGCGGCGAATTGGCGGCGAACCCGGATATGAGCGAATTTTTCCTTCGTCTGGGCATTGATGAACTTTCCGTTTCCCCCGCGGCATTATTACCGCTGAAAAAAACGATTCAGCTGCTCGATTTACGCGAAAAATAGGGATGGAATGTGATGTGTATCACTTATTTTTCCCGGCTGAATCGTTGAGTAAAAAATTTCCCCAAGTAGGTGAAATAGCGTATTTGAAAATAAGCTTACAACACTGTAGTAATCACTATTGCCTTAATTTAAAACATCTTTCCGAAGGTCAAAAAAATGAAAAAATTAAATATATTACTTATTTGCGGTTCGGGAGCTTCCAGCGGATTTCTGGCGGCCAATATCCGCAAGGAAGCGGCCAGGCGAGGGTTGGATTGTAGCGTTATGGCGCGCAGCGAGGCTGAATTAGAAAGCTATTTACACGAAATAGACTGCCTGATGGTCGGCCCCCACTTAAAATATCTTATTCCCGAATTGGAAGAAAAAGTGGCGGATACGGGAATCAAAGTCATTTTGATGGAAAAAACGTATTATTCACTACTGGATGGCGCCCAGGCGCTGGATCATCTTTTCGCGGAATTGAAAATAAACTGAATAGGGGTCCGCCGTCATGCAGAAATTTTTAGATTGGATGGAGGTCAATTTTGCTCCCCCCATGAATAAAATCAATCGCAATGTCTGGGTCCTAACGTTGAAGGACTCGATTATGCAGGTGCTGCCGATGATTCTGGTCGGCTCCTTGGTTACCGTATTATCGATACTAAAGAATTTTCTCCCGTGGTTTCCCAACCTCTCGACCTTGTCCAGTTATACCATGGGGCTGATTTCTGTATTTATTTCTTTTTTGATTCCATTTAACTATATGGAAAAGAAGAAGCTCAATAAAATGCGATTGATTGCCGGGATGGTGGGCATATCTTTATTTATGATTATCGTTAAATTACAAGAGGTCCCGGTACTGCAATTTAAATACTTCGGCGCGGGGGGCATGTTTGTCGCTATTATATCAGGGATATATGTTTCCTTTATTATGGGCATTTTTGGGAAATATTCGTTCTTTAAAGATGACAGCGCCATCCCGGATTTCGTCAGGGTGTGGTTTGACGCCATTATACCTATTTTAATCGTAACGGTTACCGGTTGGCTGGCAGTATATATCTTTCAGCTGAATCTCTATCAGATTTTGCTGAACATCTTTATGCCGATCACCAGTTTTGCCCAAACGTTGCCGGGATTTCTGCTGATTAGCTTTTTGGGGGTGTTCCTCTACTCCATGGGGATCAGCGGCTGGGTATTGTTTCCTCTGACCAAACCTATTTATCTGGCCGGCATTAGCGCCAATATGGCTGCGGTGGCCGCCGGCGGCGTCGCAACGAATATCGTTACCGCGGAGGTGTTTTATTCGGGATGGGTGGCGATAGGTGGCGTTGGCGCCACTTTACCGCTGGTGATTATGCTGGTGCGCTCAAAATCCAAAAGATTAAAGGCGTTAGGCTCGGCATCGTTCGTGCCCAGTATTTTTAACATCAATGAGCCGGTTATTTTCGGCGCGGTAGCGTGGAACCCGATATTGATGGTGCCGTTGTGGCTGCAGGGAATTATTTTGCCGTTGATTACCTATGTCGTCCTCGATATGGGGCTGGTCAATATCCCCGCCGCGGTATTCGACATGTGGTATTGCCCGTTCCCGATTTCGACCTGGATTGTATCGCAGGATATTAACGGTCTCATTTTGTTCGCCGCCGTGGCGACCGTGAGTACCTTGATTTGGTATCCTTTTTTCAAAATTTACGAAAAACAACAAGTTACGTCGGAATTGGCTGCGGCCGGCAAGTAAGGCGGAACATGAATTCCCTATTCCCATGCGGCTATCCGGCCGCATTGATAACAGGAGTAACCTATTTTGACTACTAAACGCGTTCCCGATGGCTTTCCCAGTGAATTCCTGTGGGGGGGAGCCGTGGCGGCCAATCAGTGCGAAGGCGCCTGGCGCGAGGACGGCAAAGGCTGGTGCGTGGCGGATATCAACCTATTCCGCGACGATGTATCCCTGCAAAAAAAATACAATGAGGAAATCACCAGCGCCTATATCCAAGCGGCGATAGCGGATAACCAAGGCATTTATCCTAAGCGTAATGCCATCGATTTTTATCATACCTACCGGGACGATCTGAAGCTGTTGTCGAATGCCGGAATGAACGCTTTCCGCACCTCGATCAATTGGGCGCGCATCTACCCCAATGGGGATGAGGCGGCGCCGAATGAAGCCGGACTGCAATTCTATGACCGGTTGATTGATGAGATCATCGCCAACGGCATGGAGCCGGTCATCACGCTGTCGCATTATGAAATGCCGCTACATCTGACCACCGCCTACAGCGGCTGGTATTCCCGCGAGCTGGTCGATTTTTTCGTGCGTTATTGCGCAACGGTGTTTTCCCGTTACCAGCATAAGGTGAAACGTTGGATACTCGTTAACCAGATCAATCTGATTACCCATGAGTCTTTCAACCATCTGGGGATTGCCGAAGATAAAGTGGCTAATCTCCTGGAGGCAAAATATCAGGGAGTGCACAACGAGATGGTAGCCTGCGCCAAAGCCACGGCGTTGGCGCGCCGCATCAACCCGGCGTTTCGCATCGGGATGATGTTCGCCGATGGTATCAGCTATCCCGCCACCTGTAAGCCGCAGGACGTATTGGCGACGGTGCGCCGCAACCAGATGGAATATTTTTTCGGCGATGTATTGTTGCGCGGCAAATATCCCGGGTATGCATTCCGTTATTTCGAGGAAAATGCCATTGAGCTGCGTTTTTATCCCGGCGATGAAGAGGCGTTGCGCGCCACCGCCGATTTTATGGCGATTTCTTATTACTACACGCGTATCAGCGACAGCGACAGCGTGAAAAAACACAAAACCTCCTATCCCAATCCCAATATCAAGGCCAGCGATTGGGGGTGGGGCATCGATCCGATGGGATTGCGCACCAAACTCAACTTATACTGGGATCGCTATCAGGTGCCGATCATGATCGCTGAAAACGGTATCGGCGCTTTTGACCAGCCGGACGAGAACGGCGAAATCCACGATGATTACCGGATTGATTATTTGCGCAGTCATCTGGCACAGGCGAAAGAAGCGATTCGAGATGGGGTGGAGCTTATCGGCTACTTCCCCTGGGGGCCCATCGATATCGTCAGCTGTTCGTCTTCGGAAATGAGCAAGCGATACGGCTTTATTTACGTGGATCTCGATGACTATGGCAACGGCAGCGGGGCGCGTAGCCTGAAAAAAAGCTACGACTGGTATAAACGGGTTATCGCCAGCAACGGCGAGGATCTCTGAGCGTGTTCGATAAACCCGCATTGCCGGCGATGGCGGCCGGCGTCTGTTGGGGCAGCTCCGGTCTGGTGATGCGCCAGATGGGAGCTTACGGCCTCGACAACGCCGAGATCGGTGCGCTGCGGTTGCTGGTCGCCGCGCTGATCGTTTGCGCCATGGCGTTATGCCAATCCGCCAGGATGCGCATCAATTTGCGGCAATTGCCCTGGTTGCTGGTGATGGGGGCCGGCTGCCTGTTTCTCTACTCGTTGTGTTATGTGCTGGCGGTGCGGGAAATTTCGCTGTCGTTGACGGCGGTATTGATCTACACATCGCCGGCTATCGTGATGGTGATTTCCGTCGCCGTATTCCATGATCCCATTACGCGCGGCAAGGCGGCGGCGCTGGGGCTGACCTTCGCCGGTTGCTGCCTGGTGACCGGGGTTATTTCCGGCACCGGGCGTTATTCATGGGGCGGGATTGGCTTTGGGCTGCTCGCCGCATTGTTGTACGCAATATATACCTTGCTGGCCAAAATCCAGACGCGGGGATGCGCCGCGCTGACGGTTACCGCCTGGAGCCTGCTGTTTGGCGCGGCGAGCGCCATGCTGGCGGTCAATATTCCCCACGGCCTGGGCGTGCTGCGCGCCGCGCCCGCGGCGCTGTTGTGGGTCATGCTGGCCGGGGTGGTGAATACCGCTTTGCCTTATCTGCTGTATACCGTGGCCGTCAGCCGGGGCGACGCGGGCAACGCCGCGATGATGGCCTCGGTGGAGCCGGTGGTGGCGACGCTGCTTGGGGCCCTGGTGTTTCATGAGATACCGGGGGTATGGGCGATGCTGGGGATTGTATTGGTCATCGCGGGGCTGGGCGTGATGACGCGCATGCCGCCGCGGCAACAGTTGCGGCCACCGAAAACCTTGCTGCGCTGACGGGCAGTACCGGGGGACTCATCCAAGGGAGGGTAAATGCAAAACAAGCATCTGAAATTGCTTCGCCTGTTTTTAGATAGCGATGAGGAACTGACCGCGCACGTTCTGGCCATGAACATGTCGGTAACCGATCGCAGCGTAAAAAGTTATATCGCCGAAATCAACGTCCAGGAACCGGGGCTGGTTCAATCCTCGCATCGCGGCTATTGGGTGGATAAAACGCGGGCGATGCGCGCGCTGTCCAGCCACGCCGGCAAGATGCCGCAAACGCCGGGGGAGCGGGTCAATTATCTGCTGACCCAATTGCTAAACAATCGTCTCCCGGGACAGCCGCCGGATCTGTATGCCCTGGGCGAAGTCTTGTGCGTCAGTTATGAAACCATCAAGAAAGATCTGCTGCTAGTGCGCAAAAAACTCAAGGAATTCAATTTATATCTCACCGTGGCCAATGATCGCCTGACGCTGGAAGGGCAAGAACAGGATAAACGCCGCATGTTTTCCGGCATGCTGTTTGCGGAATTCAGCGACAACATATTGAGCCTGGAGGAAATCGGTAAAATCTTTCCGCAATATGATATCAACCAGTTGGTGTATATCCTGGTGGAAGCGTGCAAGTCGTATCACTATTTTATCAATGAGTACGCTTTGCTGAGCCTGGTGCTGGATGTGGTCATCAGCATCGATCGTATCAGGAATAATTGCACGTTCACCCAATCGCCCACCGGCGAGCGACGCTACGACGAGCATGAAACGACGCTGGCGCGGCAGGTCATCGCCGATATCGAACGGTCCTTCGACGTGATCTACACCCCGCAGGAAACCGAGGGGCTGACCGTGGTACTGCTCAGCAGCCTGATCAGAATCGACATGGAAGAAATCCATTCCGGCAACATCGAGGCGCTGGCGGGCAAAGAGTGCATGGATCTGGTGCGGGCGCTGCGCGAGGAGATGCGGCGCTACGATTTTATCGACGGCGATAGCGAACAATTTCTGGTGCGTTTCACCATCCACATTAAAAATCTGCTGGTCAGGTTGCAGCACGGCCATGTCACCCGTAATCCGCTGACGGAGCATATCAAGGCTTCCTGTCCGTTGATCTTCGAGTGCGCCGTGGCTATTTCGGAAAAAATCAGGCAGGCGACGGGTTTTACCGTCGACGAACACGAAATCGCCTATATCGCTTTGCATATCGGCAGCATTTTGGGCGATCAGAACGCCGAGCAGAATAAGGTCAGCTGCGTGTTGCTGGTACCGCATTACCACAACCATACCAATCAGCTCCTGTCGCAGATCGCCGGTCTGTTCGGGCAGCAGTTGATCATCCGCGCCATCGTGACCTCTTACCGCGAGTTCGAGAACCTGCCCACGCCGGACTTCCTGATCTCCACCCTCCAAATCCCCCAGTCCATGATGGAATGGGTCTATATCAATCCGTTTCTTACCGACCGGGACATCTCGGCCCTGCAATATAAAATCGAGCGGGTACGGCAGAAAAAGAAGCGGGCCAGGCTGCTGGAAAACCTGCTGAAAATTTCCAATGAGCACCTGTTTTTCCGCAACCCGCCCGTGGCGGATGAAAACGCGGCCATTCCCCTGATGGCCGAGGCGCTACGCCGGCATGGCTATGTGGACGCCACTTTTATGCAGGACGTTTTTCAGCGTGAACGCAACTACTCCACGACCTTCGGTAATATCGCCGTTCCCCATTCGATGAAAATGAATGCGACCAAGACCGGTCTGAGCGTGGTCATTACCGATAAGCCGTTCACCTGGGGCGATAATATGGTGAACGTGGTGTTGATGTTCTCTATCAGCCGGGGCGAACGCGCCCTGTTTTATGATATTTTCGACAACCTCATCGTCTTATTGCTGGAGCCGATAAATCTAAAGAAGGTCAAAGAGTGCCAGACGTGGGAGCAATTTGTCGCCACGATGGTCGAATGCTTCTGACGGAGGTTGACCACCGCGCCGCTGTCATGTGGAACCACATCGGGCGGCGTATCGGCGCTAGCGCCCCCGCGAAAAGCCGTCGCCGGGGGCGATTAACCGGAAAATAAACTACTGCGCCGAGTTCAATGCGCGGATTTCCGCCTTGGCTTTGGCTAATTGCTGGATAAAGGCGTCGTTGGTATGCAGGGTGGCAACCACGGCGCTGGCGACCACCCGCGCCGCATCCACGTCGCTTTGCCAATGATAACC